>CAKOOC010000039.1 GCA_934098375.1 uncultured Bacilli bacterium | reverse complement strand
TTTCTTAAACTTGTATCATTAACAAAACTCTTCCTAGATTGATACCTTCTATTTGTTCTTAACGCACTTTTAGTTATTCTTTGTTCTTCAATATATCCCATTGCATCTTTTAAGTTTTTATCAATTACTAGCATTAAAGAAGTATCTATAATTGCATCATCGTTTTCTAGCCACACATGGCCGCCAACTTCTTCCGCATTTTTTGTTCCCTTTAAAACTGGCAAAATACCAGATACAATATCAACATCATTATAAGAATAACTAAGTTCTCTAGCCATATTAGCGCAGTTACCAATGTTATATCCTTGAATAAATAAATCAATAAACTCATTAACTCTAGGAATTCTAGATAAATAGTTCTGGCTTCTTATCTTTTCCCATTCTATTTCACTAAAAAATCTAATTTTTCCTTGTTTCATTCCTTCTAAAACTTTGTTTTGAAACTCCATATCACTATTATATAATTGCCAAAACAAATCAAATGCTTTACCTAACTTCAATTTTATCACCACCTGATAAACACTTTACTATTGTACCAATTTTCTTTTACTTAAACAATGAAAACCATATTTACACCTTGTTAAGAATATATTACAATATTATTGGTGATAATATGATAAAGAAAATTGCTAATAACAAAATAATGATGATTACTCATATTGCTGATATTGATGGAGTAGGATCATTAGTTTTAGCCCACAAACATTATGAAAATCTTGATTATGTATTATGCGAAATTGGAGAACTCCAAGAAGTTTTAACTACCATAGATTTTTCTCCTTATGAAATAATATATTTATGTGATTTAGCCATAAATAAAAGTGCCCTTGAGTTTTTAAATAATCATCCAGAAATAACGACAAAACTAAAACATTTTGATCATCATGAAAAATGCGAAATAAATGTTCCTAGTTACGTAAACTCATGCACCGAATTAAATGGCATTCCTACGTGTGGAACCGAATTATTTTATAATTATTTAGTTACATTAGATGATAAATTTAATCATCATTTTTATAAAACTTATGTAGAAGCAACCAGAGAGCAGGATAATTATAGTTTTACGAAAGAAGAAAAAAATGCTAAAATGCTTGCATTTATTCTAGAATTAATTGGACCACTTGCTTACATAAATATGATTTGTTCATTAAATGATGCTGAAGATTTTAAAGTACCTAAACTTTATAGTGACTTATATCAGTCTGATTTAGAAAAACAGGAAAGTTATGTTAATACAGCCAATAAAGATCTTCTTATAACTAGTTATAAAGAATATAAAATTGGCATAACTATTAAAGAGCAATATAGAAGTATTGTAGGAAATAAAATATGTAAGTTAAGACCAGAACTAGATTTTGTCATGATGATAAATTTTAATCGTAATTCTGTTTCTTTAAGAAGCATTAAAGAAACTGTTGATTTAAATAAAATTGGTATGGAATTTCATCCTAATGGTGGCGGCCATAAAAATGCAGCTGGTTTTATAATTGATAAAGAATCTATTCCTAAATTAAAAGAATATATTAACCTTTATTTAGATAATTTATCAAAATAAAAACTCTCAAAATTTGAGAGTAATTTTTTTATGGCAGGGGTGGAGAGAATCGAACTCCCATCAAAAGTTTTGGAG
>CAKOOC010000038.1 GCA_934098375.1 uncultured Bacilli bacterium | reverse complement strand
GTTTTAGTATTACTACTACCAATTTCAATTATTCCAATAATATTCATTAACAAAACCTTCTTTTCTAAAAAAAGTATAACAAATTATTTAAATAAAAACTATAGTTATACTTTTTCTTCATTTATCATCTCATAATGCATTACAATTTCTCTATCATAATAAACAATTTTCCCACTAGGAAGAAGTAACATTCTATCAATCTTTAAATTATCTACAAAATCTAAATTATGTGATACTACAAGCATTGTTCCCTCATAATCACTAAAAGTATCCGCTATTATTGACTGTGTCATTGGATCTAAATGGTTTGTAGGTTCATCTAATATTAAAGTATTGGCTCCACTCAAAGAAATTTTAGCAAGTGCCACGCGGCTTCTTTCTCCTGGCGATAAAACTTCTACTTTTTTATAAATATCATCACCAGAAAATAAGAAACTTCCAAGCACTTTTCTTAATTCATAAACTGGTAAATTAAACTCCTTAAAGTTATTTACAATTGTTTCTTTACTATTTAAAATTTCATGTTCTTGCGCATAATAACCAATTTGAGTTTTCTCGCTTATCAAAATGCTGCCGCTAAGAGGTGTTAAATATCCCATGATTAACTTAAGTAAAGTGGTTTTTCCCATTCCATTTTCCCCGACCACTAAAAGTTTTTCGCCTCTAGTTAAATCAAAACTTAAGTTTTCATATAATAATTCCGTTTCATCATATCCAAAACTTACATTTTTTACCGCAATTGGGGTAGAGTAACTCGGATAATTTATTTTCATTTTAAATCTCGTATATTTATTCTTTTTTTCTAAAATAACTTTTTCACTTTGTAGTTTTTCTAACTTTTTAATGCGGTCTTTTGCAATATTAGCCTTTTTTTCATTGCCTCTAATATATTTACTTATTATTGCCTTTAATTTTTCTTCTTCCTTAACTTGCTTATCATATAGTCTTTTTTTTGCTAAGTCATTTTCTTTTTTTACTTTCAAATACTTTTCATAATTTCCATTAAATAACGTCGCGGTTTTATAAATCTTATCAACATATAAAGTTTTATTTGTTACCTCATTTAAAAATTCAATATCATGTGAAATTACTAAAACAAGACCATGATACTTTTTTAAAAACTCGGCAATATATTCCTTTGTATCTAAATCTAAATGGTTAGTTGGTTCATCCAAAAGCATTATTTCTGGCTTTGAATAAAGTAATCTTGCAAAAGCAATTTTAGATTTTTGCCCGCCCGAAAGACTAGTTAACTTTAAATCAAGTAATTTATCATCAATATTCATTCCACTAATAATTTTAAGTAGGGCATTTTCGGCATTATATTCATCATAATATGTAAGTTTATCTTCTAATTTAGCAATTTCTTTAAGTTTATAATTTACTTTTTTTATATCAGTTTCATTTGCTATTTCTTCATACATTAACTTTTGCTTTTCTTTAATTTCTTTAATAGGTCTTCCCATTAATAAATAATCAAATACAGTAATATCATCAATGGGAATCTCATCAGTAATAACCTGAGGAAGATAACCTATAACCTTATTATTTTTAATTATAATTCTGCCACTATCTGGACTAATTTTGCCTAAAATCAAATTAAAAAGAGTGGACTTACCAGCACCATTAACTCCTGTAATTCCCACCTTATCATTATCATTAAAAGAAACTGTTACGTCCCTAAATATTTCTTGTGTTCCAAACGACATAAATAAATTTTGAATATTCATATTATTACCTC
>CAKOOC010000037.1 GCA_934098375.1 uncultured Bacilli bacterium | reverse complement strand
TTGTAATAATTGTCTTATTCTTCTTTCACTAATACCCCATTTTTTTACAGCATCATTTGTAGTCATAAATTCCATAAATTTCACCTCTATTTACATTATACCGTTATCGGTAGTATTTGTCAACATATTTTATACCGTTATCGGTATATTATTATAATATTCTAAAATAAGATTTTAATACAAAAAAACATATATACGTTCAAAATATATATGTTTTTTAACACATTAATCCAATATGTTAGATTTTTGCTATTTTTTTAACATGTTATGACACTTATGACACTTGTTTTTGGGTACCCCCCACATATATTTAAGTGACACAAGTGACATAATTTTATAAAGATTCATAATAATCTTTTATATATTTAGCAATAAGTTGTCTTCTTTGTTTCAAAAATTTATCATATGCTGTATAAGTATAATTATTTGTTCCTTCAGGAATACAATTTTCACTTAGATTATCATCAAAATCTTTTTTACTTTTCACTAAGCCCAATTTATTATCTTTAGTACATTTATTTAACACGTCATTGAAATAAATCTTTGGCGCAGTATCAGAAATACCGATATTATCAGTTGTATCTATCCAAGCATAATTACATACCTGATTGTATTTTTCTTTTTCTGTAATTCCGCTTTCAATCAAATAGTTTTTAGGAAATATATGATGAATATCTCCTTTTATCTTAATTAACGATTCAATTTCTTTTGAAGATGAAAATAATGAGTGAGCTTTATTTTTAATTTGTGCTGCACAATATACTAAATAAGATGGTGCTAAACTATTGCTAGTTTCTAAATCTTGAATTAATACAGAATTCCAGAAATCATTATTTAACTGTGTAGTTTCTATTTCGTTAAAATAATTAACAAATCCTTTTTCAGCTATTCGCTTTAAATCATGATCAATAATAGTTTCGCTTGAACCAGAATATCTTCTTAGTAATAACGACATAATATACCATCTTTGAACATAATTACTAATTTGCATTTTAGGTAATTCATTTGAATTTTTTAATAATAAATACATAATATAAGCACTGTTAATAGTCGATTGAGAATTTATTAATCTCTTATATTTAACTCCAGTTCCTTCAATATAAACATTAAACTCTTTAAAGTTATGTTCATTTACAAAATTGAATATACCATCTTTTATAGTTTTAAAGGTTTCATCAGCAACTGAATCTTCTATAGTTTTAGTCTTAAAGTTTCTTCCAGATAATAATTCGGATAACCTTTTTAATAATCCATCATTAAAAATATGTGAATAACTAACTCTTAGTACATCATTATATGTTGGGGCATATATATTACTTTTATATTTTCCAACCCATTTAATTGCATCATAATATTCTGTACTAGCAAAATCAGCATCATTTGCAGGTATATCCTGAACATATCTATTGTCTTGCATTCCTTTACAAAAATAATCAATTGTTTTCCATAGATAATAGCCATCATGATCACTATCAGAAGATAATTTTGCCATAATATAATCTTCTTGTCCTAATTTAGTACCTTTACTATTCATCAAGTTGAAAATATTTGTAGCTTCGCTTATAGAAAGCTTTGAACTCAAATTAATTCTTCCTATTTCTCTTAATACTATATTTTGAACTCTTTTAATTTTTGTTAATAATTCCTCTTTCGTAATATCAGGATTTTTTTCAACGTAATCTTCAATAAAATTAAATAATTCCACACCTTGATCTTTAAAGAAAATTGATATATCCTTTATCCATTTTGTACTTTTATCGTGAACAGGTTTATGGGTTTCAAATTTTTCAGTAAATGGATTATAAGAAACTATAAATCTTTTTGTACTATAATCTTCTGTAATAACAGCTTCACCAAGTAATGCAGATCTTAAAGCTGTAATTCTTTGTTGTCCATCAATAATAATCTTTTTACCTGTACTCATCTTACCATCTTTTAATTTAACATTATCATTATTCCATACAACAATGAATCCAGTTGGTAATCCATTATATAATGAATCAATTAATTCTGTTATTTGTTTAGATGTCCATACAAAAGGTCTTTGAAGCTCTGGTATTGCTATATCACCACTAGATATATAACCTAATATGTTTTTTACTGTATCTTTTTCAATCCCGTATTTTTCGTAATCCATAATTTTACTCCTTTAATTTAATAGGCAATGAATATTATTGAATATTTCATTTATTCTATTATTATTGTTTTTATTTTTTTTATATTCATCATTTACTTTATTAACAATTAGTTTTTGTTCTTCAATTACTATATTTGGAATAATAAAATCCTTTACATTATAATCATAAATATGAATTTGATTTGTTGCTCCAGTATAATATAATT
>CAKOOC010000036.1 GCA_934098375.1 uncultured Bacilli bacterium | reverse complement strand
CTTCATTAGTTTTCTCTGTTATTTCTTTAATCTTTGTTACCTCTTCTAACATCTTTAAATCAGGATTTTCTATCGTAAAATACATTAAAAAACAAATACAACTTTCCATAGAAGTTATTATTAGAATATCAGGATAAGTATGTTGGATAGCAGCAGAAATAAGACCTGAAAAAATTAATAAATATATTGGAATACTCTTAGTTTTGGATATTTTCTTATGATTCACAATTAATACAACAAACATAAATATACAAACAATAGCTGAAAATATAAATGATATGTTAATAGCTAAACCATATGTATAATACGTTTTAGTTTTAACATTTCTATATAAACTATATGGTGCCATACAAACAATCCATGATTCAATAAAAGTTATTACAGTATCACACTTAATTAATAATCTTTCATATTTATTAAACACTAAAATTATTAAATAGAGTAACATTAAATTTACAAATACAATAAAGTAAACTAAATACGACTTATAAATTATTGTAGATATTATTTTAGGAACAATATCATATTTAAAAGACACATAATCACATAATAATTGTAAAATCAAACCTATAATGTTAACTATAAGCATTATTTTATATACTTTATTTTCTTTATTTTTCAATCTTGATTTAGAAAAATATAAAAAATTTAATCCAAACATATATATTAAACTAAAAATTATTAATAATGTTTTATTTGTCATAATCTACTTTCACCATTTTAATAATAACAAAAAAGAAAATAAATTTCTATTAATAAAACTTATTTTCTTTTTAGCAAATATTTATTTTTAGCAGCATCAAACTTTAATTCTAAAAAACCATCAGTTTCGTTCATCATTTTTCCTATATCTCTTTTTCCAGATTTAGCATAAGGAAATTCACTTCTTACTTTAAATACATTAGGAACCATATTCAAATTATGTGTTTCTTGATAAACAGCATCTTGAATTCTTTTAAAAATATCATAATGATTGGTATTTTCTAAATTGTCTTCTAAAATCAAATGTACAACAAATTCTTGCTTATCATTAATATTTCTATGTAAAACATCACATAATTTTACACCATCAACTTGTTTAATAATATTTTCAATATCAAAATTATAAAATTTCTCACCATTTACAATAGTGTAGTCTGATGCACGACCTTGAACAAATAAATTTCCTTTTGCATCAATATAGCCGATATCGCCGGTACAATTCCATTTATGCCCATTTTCATCTATATAAAAATATTTATCTGTTTCTTCTTTATTTGCAAAATAACCAATCATGCTAGATTTAGTATCAACTAGAATTTGTCCTCTTTCACCAAATAGTAATGAATTCATATTATCATCACAAATTCGAATATTAATTCCTGGTAACGGAACACCAACAGAGCCATTGCAATGATCAGTTAAATTATTTTGCGTTGTTATTGTTGCCCCACACTCGCATTGTCCATATCCTACTTTAATACTAGAATTATTGTTATGTTCCTCAAATACATTATTAATTCTAGTTGCTAATTCTTCACTAAGAGGCTCTCCACCTTCAAATGCATTAGTAAAATAAGATAGATCATGGTTTTTCAAACAAGGATTATCAAGAAATCCTTCATACATACTTGTAGGTGCAACAGCATAATTAGGTCTTGCTTTTAAAACATTTTTAATAAAAATGTTTCTTTCAAATCTAGGATCCATAAAAACAGTAGCGCCACAATTAAGTGGTAAATGTACTGATGTACTAATCCCCGTAGAATACCACGTTGGTATAATTTGATAAAATTTTTGATTTCGATGAATATCTAAACCCGAATTAAAATAAGCACTTACTGAATTTTGAAAACTATCATTAGTTAAAAGAATTCCCTTTGAAGAACCCGTAGTACCACTAGAATATACCATTACTAAAGGTAGATCTTTTTCATATGAAACTATTTCTAAATCTTCTATTTTTTTACCTTCATTTAGAAAATTATTCCATAAAACTTCATTATTATTCTTATTTACTTTAACTCTTTTACCAATTAAACCTAAAGGTGATGAATTTAAAGTAGGAACTATAATAATTTTTTCTATAATTGATTTATTAACAGCCTCTTTTATTTCATCATAAAAACTATCCATCACAATTAATATTTTACTATTACAATCAGAAATTCTATCTACAAAGTCTTGCTTATCAAAATATGGTGCAACCATATTAGCAACTGCTCCAAGCTTAGATAGTGCATAAAAACTATAAACCGTTTCAGGAATACCAGGAGAACAAATTGTAACAAAATCTCCTTTTTTTACTCCATTATATTTGAAAGATTTAGCAACAGATTCTATCATGTTAAATAATTTTTTATATGAAATTTTTGCACCAAAATATTCTATTGCTTCTTCACTTAAATGATTTTGATTATGATAAACTAATGATTCATATACAGTCATATCTATATGATTTATGCTTTTATTTAAATCATAATATTGCAACCATGGTTTATCAATTTCAGGATATCCTACTTGTGGTCCTAAAATCTTATCAGTAGCAATATCTCTTAAATAAATACGTCTTTGTTTTTTCTCATCAACGGATAATTCTATAACTTTTTTCTCTAAGTTTATTAAATCCTCTTTTTTCATATTCTAAATCCCCATTTACATAAAACTAAGCATATTATAGCACTTATTCGCACATAAAAAAAGTTATTAACTTAATTTAATTGGTAATAACTTTAAATAAAATTTATAGGTATAAAATAATATGTTGTTTAATTTTAAAACATATCTTTAACATTTTTGGGTACTTTATCTTCTTTAATTGTATCAATTATTTTATCTTCTAAATCTTTACTAACATCTTTTCCTGTCATTAAACTTAATTTATTTATTACTGTTCTTAAAGTTTTTTCATCTTTTAATCCATTCTCATTAACCATTTTAGCTAAATCAATA
>CAKOOC010000035.1 GCA_934098375.1 uncultured Bacilli bacterium | reverse complement strand
ACAGTACGCAAGTAATTTTCATGTATTAGAAAATATAGTAGTAGATGATAAACAAGAATTAAACGGTAAAACCGGTTTAAGGAATTATGCAAAACAAAAATCAGATTATTGTCAAAAGTCAAAAGTTATAAAATCATTCGCAGATTTAATTAATAATTGTGATTGCAAGTATATAGTAATGAGTTACAGTTCTGAGGGTTTAATGTCAGAAAACGATATAATAAATATTTTAAGTAAAAAAGGGAAAGTTGAAGTTTATAAAAAAGATTACAGAAGATTTAAAACTAATGCTTGGACAAATAAAAACACGGGATTGCAAGAGATTATATTTATTTGCAAAATAAGTTAGGATTGGTGAAATAGTAATGAATAATAATGAAATATTTAAACCGGAAAATAAAAATATTAGTGATATATTCTCATTTACTGGTATTTATACAATCCCAAATTATCAAAGACAGTATTCATGGAATGATGAAAATCTTGAAGAATTATGGGATGATTTATACAATTCGTTTGTTGATGGAATAGATAAATGTTATTTCTTAGGTTCAATAGTTATAGTTGATAGAGGTAATGGTGAACAAGAATTAGTAGATGGACAGCAAAGAATTACTACATTAATGATTATGTTAAATGTTTTATTACGTGATTTTCCAGAAATAAATAGTACTAGTAGTGGAGTGCTAAATGCTGATAATTCATTAATATCTTCTTTGATATTTTTTAATCAAAAAATTAATAGGTTAAGGTTACAACAAGATCCAGACTATGATACATATTTTAAAAACATAATATTATCATCAGAATCATATAAGAATTTCAAAAAGCCAACAAAGGAAGAATTAAAGAAAGAAGATCCACAATTTAAGTTTACTAATACTGCTTTCTTCTTTTATAACAAGTTTAGTGAATTGTTAAATACAGAGGGTGCTGATGTACTAGGAAAGTTCGTTAACTATATTTTGTTCAAAACAAATATTATTAAGATTTCATGTTTTGATCAATCATTTGCAATTAAATTGTTCTTAGTATTAAATGATAGAGGTATGGATTTAGCTAATTCTGATATTATTAAGTCAGTTATTTATAATGAATTTGATAAGAGTGAAGAATATACAAAACACGATAAAGACGTGTTCAATTCTAATTGGAAAGCTATAGAGGTTATTTGTAATAAATATGATTTCTCAATGGATGATTTCTTTGTGTTTTATGAATACTTTAAATTAAAGAAAAATCCAAAAAGACAATTATCTGACGAAATAACAGACATTGTAAAAAACAGTGAAATTAATTCAATAGTTACAGAGTTATTATCATTCGCTAAAAATGTAGAGAAAGTATTTACAACACAAGATCCAGTAATATACAGTCTAAGATATATTCCATGGAAGTTTTATGTTAATACAACGATAGCTACAGCTTATCAAGTTAATTATGAAGGAATTGATGATTTATTTTATGAATTAAGAAGATTCTACTATCTATCTTGGATAAGTGGTAAAACATTAAACGGTATTAAACAAACATCATTTAATATAATTGAGGGTGTTGGTAATAAATCATCTTTAGATGATATAAAAACAATTATAAATAGTTTTATTATGAGAAATAAAATAATAACTAATGTATATAATGCTTTGGATGGTAACGTATATGGTGAATCTTTCTTAAAGCCACTAATGCTTTCTATTGATTATAAAGTAAGAGAAAAATTATTAACTGAATTTTATGCTGCAGATAAAGAAATTCATATGGATCATATTCTTCCTAAAAAGTATTATGAAAAGCCAGAAGAGTGGGAATATATAACTAATAAAGAGGAAACATTACCATATCTAAATACTATTGGTAATATGGCTCTATTATTAGGTAAAAAGAATGAAGAAGCTTTGAACTTTGGAGTTCCAACAAAATTAGATATATACTTAGGTGACGATAGTCAAAAAACTGGAAGGACTGCTTTCGATACTACAAACTGGGTTGTCGATGAATTTAAAACCACAAATAAATGGACTGTTGAATCTATTCAAAATCGTAAGGTAAAATTAATTACTGAGATTGAAGATATGCTTGATATATCTAGAGAAGATATTGAAGAGGAAGCTTCATATGTTCCAACAGATGATTCTAATAATGATAATGGTTATTACAAGTGGCAATATAAAAATGAAAGATTTACTAATTCTAGTTTAGTTCGTAGATTACTAGTTGACTATATTAATAGTAAAGGTTTTAAAAAACTAGAAGAATTGGATGCTGAAATTAGAGATTATCATATTATTCCAATATTACCATTATTAAGTAAAGAAGATATTCTTAATGGTTATGGTTATAGAAAACTTAAAGGGATAAGTTTCAAACTATATACTCCATCACAGTTTAATAAAGAGAGAATTAATACATTTTTGCAAATATTTAAGAAATATTATGATTTCCAAAATGATTTAATAAAGTTATAAAAAATAATAATTCTTGTCTTGGCAAATTAAAATGATTATGTTACATTAAGACTACAATCAAACTTTTCAAAAAACAAAAAAGAAAAAGATCACTTACTAAACTATAGATAATTAAATTATATTTAGTATGACGGAGGCATCAGCACAGACTGACGTCCTTTTGGTTTTAACTTATCTATATATACTTTTTTGTTGTTCAATGTTAATTTATCAAATAATAGTGATATAATAAATATAAACTTTTTAAGGTGATGAAAATATGCAAATATCAAATAAAACAATTAATAATGCTATAAATAGAAAATTTATTAGACCATTAAAAGATGGTTGCGTTTATAATGTGTCAAAATTAGAAAATGAGAGAAGAACTAAACATCATGAAACAATTAGTTTATTAAAACAAGCACATAAAACTTTAATAAATGTTGATTATAATTTAAAAAGTTATAACTTAGTGGATGCAAATATATTATTAAGATCTTCTTTTGAATATATTATGATGGCAATGATGATTCAGTTTGATGAAAATGTATATAATGAATTTACAACTTTAGGAATAGAACGTGATAAGACAAGAGTTTGTGAAATAATTGATAAGTTTAGAACACATATGAATGAAATATGTGAGCCAGCATTTAAAGATATAAATCGTAAAGAAAAATTATCAATACTAACTGAATTATATGATAAAATGTGTAATTTTACTCATAGTACATTAATTGTAAGTACAGTAATAGAGATTAATAGTCCGAAAGAAAAAGAAATATTTCAATTGCTGATATATCAAAACTATCATTTTTTAAAAATGCTTCTGTTTGTATGTTTAAAGTATTTTACCAATGATAATAAACATTATTTAGAATTAGGAAGTGTTGGTTTTACATATCTATTTTTATTAGCTAATATCAGCAATAAGATACAAGAATATAAAATAGATTTTTCAAAATATAACGATTTATTATATTATGATAAGAATGTTAAATACTTTGAGAAAGATCAGAAAGAAACTGAAAAATTGAATGTAGAAATAAATGAATTTAAAAAGGAAGTGCAAAATAATCTTGAAAAATTTTATGAAGAACTTATTGAATTTTTAAAATAAATTACATAATAATTTTAAAATGAAATATTATAATAATATACCGATAACGGTATAAAATGTATTGGCAAATACTACCGATAACGGTATAATGCAAACAGAGGTGAAAATTATGGAATTTATGACTACAAATGATGCTGTAAAAAAATGGGGTATTAGTGAAAGAAGAATAAGACAATTATTACAA
>CAKOOC010000034.1 GCA_934098375.1 uncultured Bacilli bacterium | reverse complement strand
TTACCAGTTGAATAACTACCAAATCCACCAATGTATGTCGTATTATCATAGGTAGCATTTCCGCCTTGAGCTCCCCAGGTTTCTAATTTATAATATCCAGAATATGGGACAGTAAAAGTTTGCTCTGATCCAGTAAAATCAAAATTCCATGTTTGCTCCCACAATGCTTTTATACTTACATCACTTGTTTCAAAGGTCAGCTTATTATTACTTATTAATGCATTCCCAGATGTTATTTCCCAGCCTGCAAACACACTGTTTGTTTTTGTTGGAGTTACTAACTCTAATTCATCATCTTCATAATATACACTAGCAAATGTCTGAGTTGTACTACCACCGTTTAAATCAACTGTAAAAGCTAATGCTTTAGACCATATTACCTCTATTACAATGCTTTCGGTATTTATGGTTAAGACGTTACCATCAAGTGTTCCATCACCGCTGGTTATCTTCCATCCACCAAATTTATATCCTTCTTTGGTTGGCTCAATTAAAGTTACTTTTTCACCACTTCCATAAAAATCATTAATAGTTTGGGTTGTACTTCCGCCATTTAATTCTAATGTAAGAGTTAATCCTCCTTGGTAGTATGCTTTTAGAGAAATATTTTCTTTACCAATGGTTAAATAATTATTTTCATCTATGGTGGCATCCCCAGCTGTTATTTCCCACTTTGTAAAGTGATATCCAGCTTTAGCAGGTACTGGTAATTTTATTTTCATTCCTTCTCTATATATTTCATTTAATTCTTGTAAAAGATTCCCGCCATCTAAATCGACAGTTATTGTTTTTTGTCCTTCGTTTTTTATCGGTTTGGTATTTATAATGATATTTCCTAAAAAACTATTGCCTTTTTGGGCTGTAGTGGCACTTTCATCTATCCATAGGATTAATTTGTAATCCTTACTAGCATTATTTTCTAAGCCATCATTTCTGAAGATATATGTTTTCTTATTGTTGTATGTATTTCCTTCAACTCTATCGGTTAAAAGAACTGGTTCTCCTGTATCACTAGCAAGTGAAAATATTGTCTTAACATATTTATCTTCTAAAGTATTATCCTTGTTTATGGCGAGTCCGATAGAATATTCTACATATGTCCCACACTTATTGGTTAAGGTAAAAGTATACGGCGTATTTTTCATTCCTCTTTCATCAAGCATAGGATAAGTATTTGATAAATTTATAACATTCTTTTGATTAGAGAACTCTAATTCTAAACATTTTAGAGTTTCAATGGTATTAGTTCCTTCTTGCGTAGTTGTTGTTGTAAAGATGGCATACGTTGTTCCGGTCACAGTAATAATTCCAATCACAATCAAAATTGTATATATTATTTTCCTTTTATATAGAAAACTTCTCATTTAAGATCACCCGATATTTTCTATATAATTGTACTAATAACCCCCCCCATGTCAAGTTAATATAGCATATGTAAAAAGTCTATGACATTAACCATAGACTTCTATAAATTTTGTTTTTCTTTCATTTCTTCTTTACTGGTAATTTTAATTTTTTCCTTTAATTTAAATTTCTTATTACCAACCTCATAAACTAATATTTCATTATCATTATATTCTTTTTGTTTAGTATAACTATTTAATTTTTCTAAATTAGTTTCATTAAGTTTATCTATAAATAGTAACTGATATTTTTGAGTAGAATTTTTTATCATAGCTGTTAAAACATTCATATTAAATGCATTATTATAATTAATTGTTTCTTTAACTAAGGCAATGTATACTTTCTTTTTTCCTTTATAAATGCTATTTAATTCTTTCATAGTTATTGAGCTATATTCGGATAAATCAATCGCGATTAAAGATTTATATTCATCATCAGTTAACTCATTTTGTTTTTTAAAGTTTTCTTCATATGCTAAATCTTTTGAAGAATAATAAGTATTTTCTTTATTATCAATAGTCATAGTTAATGTATTTTCATCAAAAGAAGCAATATAAGCTTTTTTATTACTGCATCCTAGTTTAACTACATTAGTACTATTATTAAAGTGATAATTTTTGCAATCTTCGAAATCAACAATTTTTTTATTATTTTTTAAATAAACAAAATTATTGTCTTTAAAAGATATTTCATATAAATCATTATGGTCAACTAAAAACCAATTTTTATTAATTATTTCTTTATTTAGATTATCACTAAAATCATATATAAGTAAGCCAAAGACAAATAAGAGAATTAAAAGTGATATTAATATGATGTTTTTTTTCATTTACTACTACACGACCTGTTCTATTTTATTATAAAGTATAATAATACAATTATGCCTAAGATTATACGATAATAGCCAAAGGCTTTAAAATCATTATTTTTAATATATTTAAGTAAGAATTTTATAGAAATTATGGAAACTATAAAAGCAGTTAACATACCTACTAAAAGAATGGTAAGTTCACTAGCGGTAAAATTAAAACCAAATTTAATAAGTTTTAATAAAGAGGCACCAGCCATAACGGGAATTGATAGATAAAAAGTAAAATTAGTAGCAACTTTACGATCTAAACCAATTTCTAAACCACCAATGATAGTTGAACCACTTCTACTTGTTCCAGGAATAATTGATAAAACCTGAAATAAGCCAACTTTTAAGGCATCTAAATAACTTAGTTTATTAATATCTGTTACTTTTGGCTTTTTCTTTTTATTTTCAACAATTATGAACCAAATACCATAAACGATAAGTGTTATAGCAACAGTCCAAGGATTATAAAATTTAGCATTAATATAATCATCAAATAATAAACCGATGATGGCGCAAGGAATGCAGCCAATGATTATTTTAAACCATAAATTAAAAGTGTTTTGGGTATCTTTTTTTGTTTTATTAAACCCCCAAGGAAATAAGTCTTTAAAAACGGTAACTACAACGGCAAAGATGGCACCTAATTGAATTACAACTTCAAACATTTCCCAAAATTTATCAGTTACATCTAATTTTATAAATTCATTTGCTAGAATCATGTGACCAGTACTACTGATAGGAAGCCACTCGGTCACTCCTTCTATTATACCAATAATAATAGTTTTTACAATATTTATTAACATTATCTTTCCTCTTTCCACCCTATTTTATTTTATAAATGCAATATAATAAATATACATCTATTTATTATTAAAATCTACTTATTTTGTTTTATTTTTTTGAATTTTGTAAAGTATTTTAAGCTGTAAGCGGTATGGAAGAAATCTTGAGAAAAAAACACCTAATTTCATTTTTAAGGATGGAATTATAATCATTTTGCCTTTTAAAACATTATCAATACCATATTTTGCAACATACAAGCTTGTTAAGGCTTTCGTGTTAAAATGACCGCCCGCTACATTATTAAAATTAGTATCTACGGGTCCAGGACATAAAGCGCCTATTTTGACTTTGCTATTTAGCATTCTAAGTTCTTCATTAATAGCCATAGTAAGTTTTAAAACATAATTTTTTGTAGCATAATAAGTACTTAGATAAGGGCCAGCAAAAAAGCCAGCGGAAGATGCAACATTTAAAATAGTACCAGAATTTTTGTTAATCATATCTTTTAAAAATAATTTAGTTAAAGTATGAAGAGCGGTTATATTTACGTTTATCATATTTAATTCTTTATCTAAAGAAGTTTCATTAAAATAACCAAATAAACCAAAACCGGCGTCATTTATTAAAAAGTCTATATTTTCTTCTTTAGTTTCTTCATATAGTTTTTGGACATTTTCTATCTTTGATAAATCTAGAGCGATTATTTTAGCATTTTGACACTTAGATTTAACTTCAATTAAAGCTTTTTCATCCCTTGCTACTAATATTAGTTCATAGTTTAATTTATCAAGATAGTAAGCCATTTCTTGACCTATACCACTACTTGCTCCTGTAATTAATGCTTTCATTTTAAATATCCTTTCTTAGTTAAAAATTCAATCGAACTTATTAATATTATATATCCTAGTAAAAAGCCACCAATAATATCAGATGGATAGTGAACACCAACGTAAATACGACTAATTCCAATTAAAAATATTGTTAGGCCTATAATAATGCTTAGAAATATTTTTAGATATTTATTAATTTTACTTTTTGATAATAAGAAAATAACAAATCCATAAAAGGCAATACTTCCCATGGCATGACCAGAGGGAAAACTATATCCCGTTTCTTCAATTAATCTTAAATGATCAGGTCTAGTCCTTAAAACAATATTTTTGGTTAAAAAATTAAATACCGTAGAAATAATGGTAACAATAATTAAGTAGATAGATGCTTTATATTTCCATATTAATGACAGTAGTGATGCTAAACATAGACTTACAATTGTTAAGGGATTGGCAAAACTAGTGATAACTTTCATAATGTTAGTTAAAGTGTCATTTTGAAAACTGATAATAAACTGATATATTTTATCATCAAATAAAGTAAGACTATTAGTAATTACTAAAATAGTCCATATGATAAAAATACATGATAATATAATTATTTTTTGTTTAAATTTATTTTTCATAAGTTAATTATAATAAATAATAAAAAAATTTACTAGTTAATTAGTAAATCTCTTGACAGACATTTGGCTCTGGTTTATAGAAGCAATGATTTTTATAACTACCGGCGAAAGGCTGATTATACCATGATGTTTTACAGGTGTTTTTACCAGGAGCGTAAAACCATAAGGAATGTGTAGCTGGAAAATAATACTCTCCTTTTAAACATCTTTTTGCTAAATCTTTTTCTTTGGTAGTGCTGCTACCATTAAATAAAGAACTATTGGTTCCAGAAAAACCACCAGGGCTTTGATATATTACATCATATATAGAGCGAATATTTTTAAAAGTATAGCATGATGCTAGAGCACGGTTTACAATAACATTTCCAACCATAAGCATACCTAAATTACCTTCTGCTAAAGCCTCAGCACGCATTAGTCTTGCCATTAAATCTAATTCTTTAGTTGTATAGTTTATAATCATAATTCGTCACCTATACTATATAATATGTAATTTTTTGTAGTTGTTTGCACAATCTATGATTATTTTCTTGAAAAGCAAAAGATAATTATGGTATAATTAGTGATGTCCACAGGGGTGTGGTATAATGGTAGCATAGGAGTCTCCAAAAGTATTGAGTTGGGTTTAATTCACTTTATATGGATAT
>CAKOOC010000033.1 GCA_934098375.1 uncultured Bacilli bacterium | reverse complement strand
TAGTAAAAAACACCTTTAATTTAGTTGTTCAAGTTAATGGTAAGATTAGAGGAAAAATAGAAGTTACAACAGATACTCCAGAAGAAGAAATGGTTGAACTTGCTAAGTCTATTGATAATGTTAAAACATTTATAGATAATAAAGAAATAGTTAAAGTTATAACTGTTCCTAGGAAGTTAGTTAATATTGTTGTTAAATAAGTATAATAATTAAGGATAGCTTTGGCTGTTCTTTTTTAGATAAAATCTTTTTATTTTTCGGAAAATCGCAAAATTTTGTTAAAAAAAGTATTGACATAATAAATTTTAGTTGTAAAATATTGATTAAATTTATTTAAAGGAGAAAAGGTATGGCTAAAGTATTTAAAGAAATTAATTTTATTATTTCTAAAAATATCAATGTTAAATACAATTGTGGTTTTAACTTTGGCTGCGCATGCCTTAATATCGAAAATAGTTGGCGTTAAAGAGTGCTATTTTGCTCTTTGACGCCTTTTTAATAAATGTATATCATAATTCATGCTCTATAAACAAAGAATTAGTATTATTTATAAAAAGTTTACAATAAAATAATTTTTTAATTTTGCTGATTTCATCTTCAAATAAGGAAAAAGTTAATAATGATTTAAAAAATATATCAGAATATATTTTATTTGATGAAATTTATACAAAAGAAAATTTTGAAAATTTTGATTTTGAAACAATTGAATGTTTTGATGGTGGACCGTATATTGAAAAAGATAATCAAGATAATTTTGCTTTTTATAAACAAACTTATTATATTGGAAAGAGAAAGGAAAGATAAAAATGAAAAATATAATATTATTAAGTGGGCCAGATAAAACAAAATATTTTAATGATGAAATTGTAAAAATAATTAAAGAAAATGCTAATAATCCTATTAATATGGTAGTTATACCAGCAGATTCTAATAATTATGTTAAAAATGATAGACAATTTAATGGTAATGAAACTGTAGTAGGAGTTTATAAAACTTTTAAAGAAATATTTTCTGATTTAAATATTTCTTTATTAGATAACAGAGTTAATTTAGAGGACGGAATAAATAGTTTGAAAAATGCAGATATTATATATCTTCTTGGAGGAAATCCATTTATTCAATTAGAATACTTGAAAAAAAATAAATTTGATGATGTAATACGGAATACTTCTGCATTAGTTATTGGTGTAAGTGCCGGTTCAATGAATTTAGCAACAAATTCATATTATTCTAAAGATGAAGATTATCCAGAAAGTATAATTTATAAAGGATTAGGACTAACTGATATAACTATTGATCCGCACTTTGATATCAATAATGAAGAACAGGTAATTGAAATAAGAAAAAATTCAAAAGATATTAAAATTATTGGATTGCCAAATGATTCTGCAATAGTTATTTCAAATAATGATATTAAATATATAGGAGATGTATATATTTTTGAAAATGGAAATTTGAATAGTTAAAGAATATTAAATTGATTATCAAAAAAGAATTATTATAAATAGTGTTCTTAATTGTAATGTAAGTTATCTGTCTATATTTATACAAACAAGAATTTTTTGGAAAATTGTTATTATCTTTTTTGTTGATACACTAAAGTATAATTGTCCTCTACATGGTGGATTTGTACTAAGATTGGATAGATTAACAATGTTAATTACATGGACTGGTAATATTTGCGACGAAATTATATTTTTATAGTATAAATTATTACATAACATGTTAGATGAAAGAAATATTCACAATTCAAAATTTGAAAGTATTGGTGACAAAATTAATGTTGGGTGTGGTCAAATGGCTGCTAATAAATTAGAGAGGATAAAGAAGAATGTATAGTGTTTTATTTAGTAGAATTGAAATAGGAATGGATTTAGTTAGTGATAAATTAAAACAAATAATTCCAAATAATTCAAAAGTTGCGATTTTTCCTTGGGCATTTCCTGTTGAAATAGATGCTCAAAAATTGGATAATGAATTTTTTAAAAAAGGAGAAAAAAGATATAATAGATATATAAATGAACTAAAAAAGATAGGCATAAATGAGAATGATATAACTGCATTATAAAGGAATTATAATTGGTGAAAGTGCTGGAACAGAATTACAATTAAAAAGATATTTTATAACAGCAAAAAATAATTTTTATAAGTATTTTTCATTTTATGATGGTTTTGGAGTAATTGATGATCCGTTTTATATTGATGTACATACAATAAATAATTTAAGATATTTATCTAAATTACAAAAAGTTGCAAATGAAAAGGATAAAAACGTCTATGCAATATATGATGATGGTGCAATGATTTATAATAGGGATACTGAAGAAATTGAGCTATTTGGTAATGTTAGAACTTTTAAACCAGAAAATAAGTAAAATAGTGTTTTATAAAGAAAATATATTTTGTGAGAAGGAAAAATATGATAACAATAAAATCAATTGAAACATTAAAAACTAATAGATTAAATTTAAGAAGATTCTGTATAGATGATGCTGATGCATTATTTAATAATTGGGGAACTGATAAAGAAATTAGTAAATATATGTTATGGAAAAATTATAAAACATTAGATGATGCTATAAATAGTATTAACTATTATATTGAATGTTATGAAAATAATTCTAATTTTAGACAATATGCAATTGAATTAAATGATACAAATGAGTTAATTGGCCAGATAAGTTTTACTATTAGCAAAAAACATGAAAGTGCTGAAATAGCATATTTAATTGCTCGACCATATCAAAATAAAGGGCTTATGAAAGAAGCATTAAACACTATTATAGATTATTTAATTAATGGTCTAAATTGTACTAGAATAAGTGCTGAAGTTATGATTGAAAATATTTCTAGTATCAAATTATTAGAAAAAAATGGATTTGTACAAGAAGGAATTGAAAGATTAAAATATAAGAAAAAAGATGGAAAGTTTACTGATATAATTGTAATGAGTTTAATAGATGATAAGAGATTATAATTTTATGAAATATAGAATTAAAATTTCTTATTTTCTTTATTGATTATTAAAATGAAATGAGGAATGATTATGGTTAAAAAATTAATTGCAATTGGTGGCGGAGAAAATGGAAGATTACTGGAAGATGGAACTAAGTCTAAATATGAAACAAGATTAATGGATGAAGAAATTATTAGATTAACTAATAAGAAAAATCCAAATTATTTGTTTATTGTTCATGCTATGAGTTTTTCGGAAGAAATAGAAGATAGTTATTATAATACTATGAAAAAAATTTATGGTGATATGTTTGGATGTAATTGTAAATGTTTGAAAGCAAAAGATTTAACTAATAAAGATTATGTTAAAGAGTTAGTTGATTGGGCTGATATAATTTATGAAGGCGGTGGAGACACTAGGTTGATGTTAGATTTATGGAAAAAAACTGGCTTTGATAAATTATTAAAAGATGCATGGTATAATGGCAAAGTTATTTGTGGAATATCAGCTGGTGCTGTTTGTTGGTTTAATTCATGTAATTCGGATACGGAATATGGTGGATTTGAAAGTATAAATTGTTTAGATTGGTTTGATTTATATGTTACACCACATGCTGATGAAGATGGAAGATATGAATCCAGTAAAAATCAGCTTAAGGATAATAAAAAAATAGGAATAATGCTTTCTAATTGTTCGGCTATAGAAATAATTGACGATGATTATAGAATTATTTCGGAAAATGGTAATGAAAGAAATTTTGACAAAGGTTATGCTTTAAAATGTTTTTGGAAGGATAACAAATTTAATGAAATAAAACTAGATGATAGTAATGAATTTAAAAAAATAAGTGATTTATGTGAATTAGATATTTAAAAATAAGGAGATGTTTTAAATTATGAAGTTATTCTTATGTGGTGGCGGAAGTGGTAAACAAGTAATTGATGCTTATAAAGAATTTGAAAAATGTATTGATAAAAATAAACCTATTTTATATATACCACTAGCTATGGATGAAGAAAAATATAATAGTTGTTATGAATGGTTTAGCGAGGAAATTAAAAATTTTGGTGGTATGAAATTTGATATGGTTAGAAATTCTTTAGAGTTATCTAATAAAGATTTTAATAAATATGCTGCTATATTTATAGGCGGTGGTAATACATTTAAATTATTAAAAGATTTAAAGGAACATTCTAATTGGGACAAAATTATAAACTATTTAAATAATGATGGAGTTATTTTTGCTGGAAGTGCTGGTGCTATTGTATTTGGTAAGGATATAAATAGTGCTTTAATTGATGATGGAAATGATGTAAATATATGTGATTTAAGTGGATTTGATTATTTAAAAGATTATTCTATTTTGTGTCATTTAAAAGAATCTCATTTTAATAAAAATGAAGAATATTTAAAAAGGTATTCTAAAAAATTTAAAACTATATATATGCCAGAAGAAGATGTTATATTAATTTCTAATAATGAAATTAAAATGATAGGTAATAAGGATATCGTTATATTTGATAATGATAAATATTGTTGGTGCACTTGTAAAGAATTTGAAATAATTTTTAAATAATAAATATGTGTTAGGTGATAGATTATGAAAAAAATATTAATGTTAAGTGGCCCTGATAAAAGAAAAGGCTATATAGAAGATGTTAAAGAACTAATAAATAAAAATTTAAGTGGTAAAAGAAGTATAATATGTATTTCGGCTAATCCGGATAAATATGAAAAAAATGATAAACAAGTTTATGGTAAAGAAGATTCTTTAGGTATTATTAAGATGCTTGACATGTGTGGAGTTAAAATTGAAAATACATATTTAATTGATAATAGAAACATTAAAGAATTTGATAAAAATTTGTTTTTAGATGTGGATATAATATATTTTATGGGAGGAGATCCTTTGTTACAAAATCAATTTGTAATTGATAACAATCTTTTAGAATATATAAAAATGTCAGATGCATTTATAATTGGTGTTAGTGCTGGATCAATGAATTTAGCAGAAAATACTTTTATTCCTAAATATGAATTAAATGATAAAGCAAGATTTATTAAGGGATTTGGACTATGTAATTATTCTATTGTTCCTCATTATGATATTAATGATTTGATGCAGGTTAATGAAGTAAAAGAAAATTGTTGCGAACATAATTTAATTGGATTACCTAATGAATCAGCAATTTATATAAATGGGGATATTGTTGAATTTGTTAATGATTATTATTTATATAATAGCAAATAAAATATTTAGGGAAACCTGAATATTTTTTTAATACTTAAACCATTATATTCATAGAATATTATGGGAGATAAATCAT
>CAKOOC010000032.1 GCA_934098375.1 uncultured Bacilli bacterium | reverse complement strand
CGAAGGGGAATAAAAGAATTATGTGGCTTTCTATAATAAGCGTACTTGTCCTTTTTACTGCAGCTTTAAATATAACTTTTGCCAAATATATAACTAAAACTAACAAGCAAGGAACTAATATAACTATCGGGAATATGAGTTATATTTTCGCTGTAAATAGTGAGTTTGAAGATTTAAAAAGTGATATATATAATGATCGTATAATAAGAGTAAAAGCTAGTACAACTCAAAGATACTATGTATCTATAACGGCTCAAAATAAATATGCATCAAAATATGAATTAAATTATAAAGTATGTGCAAGTTATGATGAAAAAACAAATACTTGTACTTACGCTGATAGTCTTCCTAAAGGAGTAAAAATTGCTTATTCATATGATACACCTAATCCAGTAGAAGGTGAAATAGGCGCTACAGATACAAAAATAATTACAATATATACAAATAATAGTACTTTAGAAGATGCTTATTTAGAGCTTACTATGAATGCTGGGTATATTCATAATGAATTAAAAACTTTAGGAGCTGGTTATAATTTAATAGAAGATGAATTTAAAAATCCTGATAGTGCTCAAGTAGAAATTCAAACGACTATAGCTTATACAAATGGAGAAGAAGTAGAAAGTTATGACTTTCCTTCAAATGGAAACTTCGTATTAAGATTAACTTGTTATGATAAAAATGGTGATGAATCAAATGTAACAAAAGCAGATGGATACTGGAATGGTCAAAGATGGGAAGTAAATGTAACAAAAGCAATAGGTAATACTGTCTGTAAAGCAAGATTTAATGAGACAGATTCACCAATACCAGCTTTTCAATATTTAGTAAATGGGGAAGATAAATCAAGAGATGAAGCTTATGTGAAAATAACTGATGAAGGTGATGGCAACTGGTTTATTAAATTTTTACAAAGTGGCACCTTTAAAATGATTGACCCAGCCACATACAACTTAGATATATTCTTAGTTGGTGGCGGCGGCGCTGGAGCATGGAACTATGGCTTTTCATCAGGTGGTGGTGGCGGCGGTTATGTAAAAAGTTTTACATACATCGCTGCAAAAGATACCGAATATGCTGCTGTAATCGGTGCTGGTGGTATATCAGTAGCTGGCAGCGTTGGAGGTACTGGAGGAACCACATCAATATTTGGGACATCAGCCGCCGGTGGTAAAGGTGGCGGTTACGATAATGGTTGTGATTATGGCCATGGCAGCGGAGGTGACGGCGGCTCCGGTGGTGCAACCGGCGGCTGGAACCATTTAAATAGTGGAACAAATGGCGGTACCAATGGTGGTGATGGTGGCCAGATGTGGGGTGATGGCTGCAAAGGTATTGCCGGTAAAGGTGCAGGCGTTTCTACAATTCCATGGGGTAACGAAACAAAATATGGAAGATACGCTGGCGGCGGAGGCGGCGGCGGAGCTGGAGGTGATGGTGCCGGTTATGTTGGCGGTACCGGTGGTGCCGGTGGCGGAGGCAATGGTGGCAAAGGTGACAATAACAATGCTAGTCCACCAGGAGGTTATAGCGCTAGTTCTGGCACTGCCAATACCGGCGGCGGCGGTGGTGGCGCTGGATCGGGTACTTATAAATGGAAATATTCCGGTGGAAATGGTGGCTCAGGCATCATAATAATTCGCAATCATCAGGTATAAATAAAAAAAGTTCTAAACAAATAGAACTTTTTTAAATGTTAAAATTTACGATATAAACCAATAGCTTTTCCAACAATTTGACAGTTAGGCAAAATAATTGGTGCCATTGTGTCATTTTCAGGTTGTAATCTTATATGGTCTTTTTCTTTGAAAAATCTTTTTAAAGTTACTTCATTTTCTTCTGTCATTGCTACAACTATATCTCCATTATGAGCAATTCTTTGTTTTTGTACTATAACAATATCGCCATCCAAAATTCCTGCATTAATCATACTTTCACCAGAAACTTTTAATGTAAAAATAGTTTCTTTAGGTGGGATTAAACTAGCAGGAAGCGTAAAATATTCATTAGGGTTTTCAATTGCTTCAATAGGAGAACCAGCTGTTACCTTACCAAGTAAAGGAACTTTTACTAATTCTTCATCCTTAGGTTTAAATTCATTTTCACCTAAAACTTCAATAGTTCTAAATTTTGACTTAGTTTTAGATATAGCACCTTTTTTCTCTAATTGTTTTAAGTGAGTATGGACAGTAGCTGGACTTGACAAATCTAAACCAGCACATATTTCTCTTACAGAAGGTGGATAGCCATACGACACAATATATTTTTTAATAAAAGTTAAAACTTCTTCTTGTTTTTTGGTTAATTTTTCGTTCATATTTACCTCCTGAAAATATATTAACATAACAAATGTAAAATGTCAAACAATTGTTTAATTTAATCTTGACTACAAATATTTGTTCGTGTTATAGTTAATGTGCAATGAAGAAGGAGTGTGGTTATAATGGTTGCAAAAATTAATAACTATAAAGGAGTGATTATTTTTTATTTGCTCCTTGCTTTGTTTTTAGTGCTTTTGTCTTGGCATAATAAAAAAATGGATTTAAATAGTTTTAAAGAAGTAAATATAATTTACGCAGCCTAATAATGGCTTTTTTCTTTTTTATAATAGGAAATTATGCTATAATCTATTTCGTGGTGGTGATTTTTATGCATGTACCAAATATGTTAGATGCTAAAATTAGAAATAAAAGTAAAGTAAACTATATATATGAAGAAAGAAAAGAAGAAAATATTTTCGAAGGGAAAAAATACTATATTAAAACCTATGGCTGTCAGATGAACGTGCATGATTCTGAAGAAATAAAAAAAATATTAGAAAATTTAGGTTATACTGAAACAGATGATTATAAAAATAGTGATTTAATTATTTTGAATACTTGTGCAATTAGGGAAAATGCTCATGATAAAGTTTTTGGTTTTTTAGGAAGATGTAAACATTTAAAAAAGACTAATAAAGATTTATTACTAGGTTTATGTGGTTGTATGGCTCAAGAAGAAGGCGTAGTTAAAGAAATAAGAGAGAAACACCCTTATATTGATATTGTTTTTGGAACTCATAATATGAATGAACTTCCACAAATTTTAAAAAATCATTATGGTAAGCAATCTATAGAAGTTTATAGTAAAGAAGGAGACGTTATTGAATTTGGTAATTTATATAAACGTGATTCTAAAATATCAGCGTGGGTAAATATAATGTATGGTTGCGATAAATTTTGTACTTATTGTATAGTTCCTTATACTAGAGGAAAACAAAGAAGCCGTAAAAGTGAAGATATTTTGAAAGAAGTAATTGATTTAAAAAAGCAAGGATATAAAGAAATTACTTTATTAGGGCAAAATGTTAATGCGTATGGGAAAGATTTAGACGGAGAAATAGAATTTAGTAAACTATTAGAACTTGTAAGTGATACAGGTATTGAAAGAATTAGATTTGTTACTTCTCATCCTTGGGACTTTACTGATAGTATGATAGATGTTATTGCCCAAAGGGAAAATATTATGCCTTATATTCATTTGCCATTGCAAAGTGGTTCAGATCGTATTTTGAAATTAATGGGAAGAAGATATACTAAAGATGAATATCTAAAATTATTTAATAAAATTAAAACTAAGGTTAAAAATGTAAGTATCACAACAGACATTATTGTGGGATTTCCTGGTGAAACTTTAGAAGATTTTGAAGAAACTTTAGATGTGGTTAATAAATGTAAATATGATGGAGCATTTACTTTTATCTTTTCTCCAAGAGAAAATACACCCGCTGCTAAAATGGAAGATACAACACCATTAGAAGAAAAGGAAGAAAGACTTCATAGATTAAATGAAATAATAAATAAATATTCTAAAGAAAGTAATGAAAAATTATTAGGTAAAACAGTGAAAGTTTTAATAACTGGTGTTTCTGATAAAGATGAAAATAAAGTTTGCGGATATACAGAAAATATGAAATTAGTAAATGTTTTAGCAGATAAGAGTACAATTGGTTCAATTATTGATGTTAAAATTGAAGAAGCTAAGAGTTTTAGTTTAGATGGAGTTATTGTTAAATAATTCCTTTTATTTTCGATGTATTTTTGCTATAATTATTTGTAGAATTGGAGGATGTGTTATGGATAAGAAAAAAGAAAATGATATATTAAAAAATGCTAATCCTAATACTCCAGTGGTACTTGGTACTTTAAAAAAGGAAAAATCTAGTAAACCATTTTTAGTGTTAATTATCTTTGCTTTGTTAATAACAACAGTATTTATGTTTCCGAATATAAAAAAATATATGGCAACAAATGATAATGCAGTAACTAGATTTTATAATTCATATTTAAAATCATTTTTAGAAAATGATAATAGTAACGATTATTATTATGATTTATCTACGACAACTAAAGCAAATACTGATGTGCAAAAAACTGATGTTCAATGCGCTAGTTTAGGAGACGTATATGTTTATCACTTTTTAAATAATAAATTAAAAAGTATAACGCATACTCTTACGATACCAAAAGGTGAAGATTTAGATGAATATAGTAAGAATTTAGAAAATTATAAATATATTACAGAATATTATAAAAATACTTTATCACTTGATACAATTTTAAATGAAAATGATGATAATTTTGTTTTTGAAAATGTTATGGATTTAAGTAAAACTACACCTTCTAATTTCGAAAGATTTAAAAATGGTAATTATTATGATTTAGATACTTTAAAGGATGTTATAATCAAAAATGAACAAACAAAAGGATTTACTTGCGAATGAATTTTACAATAAATGATTTTAATGGTCCACTTGATTTACTTTTACATTTAATTAAAGCAAATAAGATGGATATATATGATATTGATATAGCAGTTATAACAAAAGAGTATTTAAATTTTATAAATAATAATAATGATTTATCTATTGATGCTTATAGTGAATATTTAGTTATGGCATCAGAACTTATTCATTTAAAGAGTAAATTACTTCTAAATAAAGATTCTGATTTAGAAGAAGATGATGTTTTATATGAAATTAATTCGGAAGATGAATTAAGAGAAAGATTATTAGAGTATCAAAAAATTAAAGAAAAAGCTGATGACTTTAGAGTATTGGAAGAAAAGCGAAGTAACGTCTTTACTAAAATGCCAATGAATTTAAATGAATTTAGAGAAAAAGATACGACAATAAGTGGAGATGTAACTCTTTCAGATTTGCTTAAAGCATTTGAAGAATTTTTGAAAAGACAAAAAATGAAAGAACCTGTTAATACAACAATAACAAAAAAAGAACTTAGTGTTGAAGATAGAGTAAAAAGCATTAGAAATATTGTTAAAATAAGAGGCAAAGTTAATTTTTTAGATTTATTTGAAGAAGTTAGCAAACCTTATGTAATTGTGACTTTTTTAAGTATTTTAGATATGAGTAAAAATAAAGAGATTATAATTACACAAGATAAAAATTTTGGACAGATATATATAGAAGGAAGTAAATAAGATGAAAAAATTAGGGATTTTGGAAGGACTACTTTTTGTAGTTGGAGATGAAGGTATTAGTTTGGATAATATTTGTTCAATTATGGAAATAACCGAAACTGAAGCAAAGAGTTTACTTAAAACTTTAAAAAGTAATTATGAAAATGATGATAGAGGTATTACAATTAGTTATCTTGGTGATGCATTTAAGTTAACTACTAAAGCTGAACATAAAGATTATTATAAAAAACTAGTTCTTACTCCAGAAAGTAATACTTTAAGTAATTCTAGCTTGGAAACTTTGGCGATTATCGCTTATAATGGACCTATTACGAGAGCTGAGATTGATGAAATGAGAGGCGTTTCTACAACGTATACGATTAGAAAACTTTTGGCGAAAGATTTAATTAAAGTTAGTGGAAAATCAGATTTACCGGGAAGACCTAATTTGTATGTTGTTACTAATGTATTCTTAGACTATTTTGGACTTGCTACTTTAAGTGATTTACCACAAATAAAAAAAGATGAGCAAGATGAAGAGGAAGAACTATATAATACAATTTTTAAGGAAAATGAATAGATTTTATTATTGATAAATGATATAATTTATTTATGCCTGCGTGGTGGAATTGGTAGACACGTTGGACTCAAAATCCAATGATAGTGATATCGTGAGGGTTCGAGTCCCTCCACAGGCACCAGATTGATAGGAAACTCGAACTTTTCGAGTAGTAATAAATATTAACTAGAAGTACCGTCTAGTTTTTTTTGTTATTATAAGGAGAGCGAGGAGTTTTAATGAAGGAAGTAAAAATAT
>CAKOOC010000031.1 GCA_934098375.1 uncultured Bacilli bacterium | reverse complement strand
GGGGGGGGTTATTTATATAATAAGATAGAAAATATCGGGTGATTTTCTATGAATAAGTATAAAGAAAAAATAGGTAACGTTTTAAAAAATATAAGCGGAAATAAAAGAATCATGTGGCTTTCTATAATAAGCGTACTTGTCCTTTTTACTGCAGCTTTAAATATAACTTTTAGTTTAATGAGTGAAACTAAAAGTAAAAATCATGCGAATATAATTATTGGTAAACTAAAATATAATATGCAAGTAAATAACGGAGAATTAGAAGATAGAATACTTAGAATAAGTAAAAATGATACAGATGTATTTCATGTGAATTTAACTGCTTTAAATAAATATGATACAAACTATGAACTTATATATCATGTATGTAAAAATGAAAACTGTGATGAATATATAGATGCTCCAAGTGATTTAGATATATTAGTATCATCAAAAACTATAAATAATATATATGGAGAAATAAAAAGCAGAGAAAGTATATCAATAACTATTGCGGGAATAAATACTAATGCAAATGAAGATTATTATGTAAAATTAGATTTAAATGCTGGATATATTCATAATGAACTAGCTTTAGTTAGGCAAATCACTCATACATATTATGAAGATGATGTAACAATAATCGCGATAGTAGATGGCGAAGAAACATCAAAGTTTCCTACTACGGGAAATTATGGTGTATTATATGAATGTATGGTAGGAACAACTCCAGATAATAATGTAGTAGTAACAGGAACATGGGATACAAGTGATGTAAATAATTATCATTGGAGATTAACAGTAGATAATGTAACAAAACCAAGAACAGTATGTAATGTAACCTTTGCTGCTAAATCATTAAAATCAATTGCTATAACAACGCCACCAACGAAAACAACATATTCTTCTGGTGAAACATTTGATCCAACTGGTATGATATTAACTGGTTACTTTGATCAAGATGGCGAAGAAGCAAGTGTAGAGTTAAGCGGATATACTTTTGAGCCAACTGGGAAATTAACTTCCAAAGATAAAAAAGTAACCATCATATATATGGATGGCGAAAATAAAATGACAGCTGAACAAGCCATAGTAGTAAATCCAATATTAATAGTAAATGTAGGAAGTGGAAGTGGTGGAACAGCTAGTGGAAATTCATATGCAGCTGGAAGCACAGTAACTTTAACATCACCAACACCACCAAGTGGCTATGTGTTCTATAGCTGGAGTGTTACGAGTGAAGATAACAGTGCATCAGTAAGTGGGAATACATTAACAATGGGAAATACTGATACTACTGTAACAGCCAATTATCTATCATTTGCAAATATGTATACCTATACAGGGCCATCCCAAGCAATCGATGATGGAAATGGAAACTGGCGAATAAAATTCTTTAGTAGTGGAACATTTACTCCGAAAGTTAATATGTATGTAGATGCCTTTGTAGTTGGTGGCGGCGGCGGAGGTTATTCATACGTTTCAATTCATGGTGGCGGCGGTGGCGGCGGTGGTTATACCAAAACCTATAAAGGATTATGGTTAGGCTCTAATCAAGGACAGTATACTCAAATAGGCGCCGGTGGAGCAGGAAGCTCAGATGGTGCAGGTTCTGATGGCGGACAAAGTTATTTCATATCTACAAGTTACGCGGCCAATGGTGGAGCAGGATGTGCATTTAATAATGCCGGCAATGGTGGCTCTGGCGGTGGATGTGGTAGTTTAGGATCTGGCTCTGGAGAATACCCTGGTTATGGCGGCTCCGATGGTAGTAATGGCGGCTGCAATATTAGCTTTTGGACTATAGGCTCAGGTCAAGGAACAACCACGCGCGAATTTGGTGAGGCATCAGGAACTCTTTATGCTGGTGGTGGTTCCGGCGGCAGCTGGCGTAATGGAGATCTTAATCCATCATGGCCTAGTGCTATCGCCGGTGGCTCTGGCGGCGGCGGAGCTGGCGGTGGTTATAATTCGGCCGCTAAGGATGGCTCTGCTAATACCGGTGGTGGCGGCGGAGGCGGCACACCGTATTATGGTGGTTCTTCAAAAGGTGGAAATGGTGGCACTGGAATTGTAATTATTCGTAATCACAGATAAAATAAATAATACGTTGAATATGGCAAAAGTCTATGGTTAATATCGTCAAATAAAAAATGCCACGAAAATAATAATTTAATAGATAAAGTCTCGGGAAACCGAGTTTTTCTATTAAAAATAATTGTAGAAATAGAAAAAATATGATAATATAAAACACAATTTAAGTTAAATTAAAGCACGCAAAAGGAATGAGAAGTTAATAATTTTTTTGAAAAGATGTAATGTCTCGTTTATGAAATAAAAAATAAAAGTGTATTTTGGCTTAAATTATGTTGTTTTAGATTATTCTTGTCTTAATAATCTATAAGATAGATCTATGTCGTTATAATCTATCTTTTTATTTACGCTTTTTATTTACACCTATGGTTAATACCATAGACTTTTTGTATGTGCAATATTAACTTGACATGGGGGGGTTATTTATATAATTAAGTAGAAAATATCGGGTGATTTTCTATGAATAAGTATAAAGAAAAAATAGGTAATATTTTAAATAAAATAAAAGGAAGCAAGCGAATAATGTATTTGACCTTTTGCATAGTTTTAATTTTATTTTGTCTAGCATTAAATGTAACTTTTGCCAAATATATAACTAAAACTAACAAGCAAGGAACTAATATAACTATTGGCGGTATGAGTTATATTTTCGCTGTAAATAGTGAGTTTGAAGATTTAAGAAGTGATATATATAATGATCATATTATAAGATTAAAAGCTGGATTAACTCAAAGATATTATGTATCTATAACAGCTCAAAATAAATATGCATCAAAATATGAATTAAACTACCGAGTATGTGCAAGTTATGATGAAAAAACTAATACATGTACTTATGCTGATAGTTTACCAGATGGTGTAAGAATCGCTTATGCTTATAACACACCTAATAAGGTTAGTGGCAGCATTGAAAAAGATGAAACTAAAATAATAACATTATATACAAATAATACTACTAGTAAGGATGTATATTTAGAACTTACTATGAATGCTGGATATATTCATAACGAGTTAAAGACACTGGGAAGCAACTATAATTTGATTACAGAAGAATTTGAAAATCCTCAAGATCAATCAATTGAAATAAAATCAATAATTGCTTATGCAAATGGTGAAGAAGTCGAAAGCTATGAATTCCCATCTCATGGTAACTTTTCTTTAAAAATGACCTGTTATGATAAAGATGGCAATGAATCGACTACTGCCCATGCTGATGGATATTGGAGTGGAACTAAATGGGTAGTAAATGTAAATTCTGCTACTGAAAATACAATTTGTTATGCTAAATTTACAACCACTACAACGCCAATACCTAATTTTCAATATTTGGTAAATGGAACCGATGTAACATCTAATTCGGCATATGTAAAAACTATCAATGATGGAAATGGAAACTGGCGCATTAAATTCTTTGAAAGTGGTACATTTATAATGTCTTATCCCGATGTAAATTACATTGATGTCTTTGTCGTTGGCGGCGGTGGAGGCGGCGGCGGCTCTGGTGTAAATGATGATAATAGCTGGTATATAATAGGTGCAGGTGGCGGCGGTGGCGGATACACTAAAACCTGTAGGTATTCTAATGAATTAAATACTGAATTAATAACTATAAATAAAAATACCAATTATAATATAGTTATTGGTGCTGGCGGAACTGCTGGTCAGTGTCGACCTAATCAAACAACCATTCCTTTACTTCCTGGTGGTGATGGTGGAACTAGTTCTGGATTTGAATGTTCAGCGGCGGGTGGTAAAGGAGGACCAACAAACTATTATAAATATGGATCACCAGGTGGCTCTGGCGGTGGCGGCGGTGGAATTCATTATGCTGGAGGAACTGGGGGCTCAGATGGTAGCGCTGGTGCAGCAGCAGGCGGAGATTATGGAGTTTCCGTTGGTAATGGAGCTGGAGGTGCTGGGCAAGGAAGTACTACCCGTGAATTTGGTGAATCTACTGGTGATTTATATGCCGGTGGTGGCGGTGGCGGCTCTGGTGGGAACAATGGTAATGGTGGTGCTGGTGGCGCAGGTGGTGGCGGCTCTGGTGGAAATTCAGGTGGCGGCGGTACTGCTGGAACAAAAAATACTGGCGGAGGCGGAGGCGGTTCTGGAAATTCTTGTTCAGTAGTGTCTAGCAATGCTGGCGGCTCCGGAATTGTAATTATTCGTAATCACCGTGTTTAAATAAGAAGTCTATGATATTCTATTATGTCATAGGCTTTTTTATTTTAAAATTTGTTTTACTTTAATGTAATTACCAATTACTACATAAAAGATATTTATTACTTCTGATAAGATAAGGGCATAAATTCCGATGTGGAATAAAGATAAAAGTGTTAATGATGCTAGTTTGATAACAACACCAATAATGGTTGTTTTCATAATATATCCGGTCATATTATATGCTTGTAGTATGCTAGATAAAGGACTTTCAAAGTAAAATATAGTGAAAAATGGTGCTAAAAATCTAATATAATTACAGCCGTCAGTTGTATTAAATAATAAATTTAAGATAAAATCACAAGAAAAATATAACACGATATTAGAAAACACACCAATGATTAATGAAAATATCATTGTTTTTTTAAATAATCTTTTAACTTTTGCTTTATTATTTATATTTTTAGATATTTCAGGGAGCATACTAGTGCCAATTGCACCTAATAAAAAAGTTGGCACAATTAAAAGACCAATTACATAAGTGTTATAGATAGCATAATTACTAATAATATAATCGTTGGTAAAACCGGTCTTAAGTAACATATAACTTAAGATGATAGGTTCAAAAAAGTAACCAATATTTCCAATGATTCTAGAACCGACCGCAGGTAAACCAATAGCAAGAACGTCTTTTATAGTTCCGAAATCTGGCTTAATATCTTTTCTTTCGATTTTAAAATTTTTAGGTAAGTAAAGAAGAAATACTACAATAGAAATGGTTTCTGATAAAATACTGATTAAAATATAACCACAAACGGCGACGATAGTACCATATTTTAGAAGATGAGGAAGAATTACTAAAACAATAAACAATTTAAATAACTGCTCAATAATATTAGAAATGGAATGAGGCATCATTTGCTGTTTACCGAAAAAATAACCTCTAATAATAGAAGATAATGATATAAATGGTAAAACTAGAGATAATGCAATTAAAGGATAATAAGTGTCAGGTTCATGTAAAAGATTGTTACTTAAATATTTAGCACTAAAGATGACAATAAGAATTAAAATTAAATTAAGTAAAAGGGAAACGGGAACGATGCTAGACATAATATTTTTCCCGCGTTTTTCACCTTTAGCTATTATATTAGAAATGGCAATTGGAAAGCCTAACTGAGTTATAGTAATTAATAAACTGTAAGTGGGCATGATGAGGGAATAAATATTTATACCATCTTTGATAACTCTCGTAAAATATATTCTGATAATAAAACTTAATAATTTTGTGATAATGCCACCAACGACTAAGACAATAGTACTTTTTATAAATTTGTTTTTCATATATTCATCCTTTAAATAAACACTAAAATGTTATATAATAATATATGAGTTGAGCGGTAAATTTATTTAAGGAGAAATTGTTAATGGATGATTTTAAGTTTAAATCTTTAGAAGAACTATATCGAAAATTATTACCAGCACTTAGATGCAAATGTAATGATTTAAAAAGAAACGGCATATCTTATATTTTGGAAGAGGATGTGTGGGAATATTTAAGATTAAGTAAATGGTGTAAAAAATGTAATTTAACATTGGGTGAGATGGTAAATGATATTTTATGGGTTAATAATGAAGAACTTAAAAAATACAAAAATGAACAATTACTTAATATGGTTAGTACGATAAAACAGGATGTACTTTAAGGAGAATAATTAATGATTGAAAATATATTAAAAAAAGCTCGTGAAAATGGTTTTAGCGCTAAAGATTTAGAACTTATTACGATGGCTTATAAAGAACTTGATGGGATGAGTGATCATGGTTTTAGAGTAGGTAAAATAGTTTGCGATTTAAATTCTGATATTACAACTATACTAGCAGCTTTACTTCATGATGCGGTTATTTCAGAAAAACTTAGTTTAGAAGATGTCAAAGAAAAGTATGGTAGTGATGTATCTTTACTTATTTCTAATTTAATAAAGATAGAAAATATAAAGATGACAGATTTTAACGAATCTTCTAGTTTATATTTAAGAAAAGTTTTAGTAGGTATTTCTGATGATGTGAGAGTCATTATTATTAAACTTGCTGATAGACTTGATGAGATGCGAAATGCGATTGACTTAACGTCTGAAGAAAAGAGAGTTTTAGCAAATGATACTATGAATGTTCTTATACCAATTGCTCATAGACTAGGTATTAATAGTATTAAAAGTGAACTTGAGGATTTATCCTTGAAGTTTTCTAAACCGGATGTTTATAATGAGATTTTAGAAAAATTAGATGGCACGAGAGCAGATTTAATGATTTCTTTAGATGATATGAAAAATAGTATTATGGATATCTTATCAGAGCATGGTATTAGTTTTTCAATTAAAGCAAGAGTTAAAAGTGTTTATAGTATTTATAATAAGCTTACAACAGGAAGAAAATGGAGCGATATTTATGATATTTTAGCAATGAGATTGATTGTTCCAACTAAAGAGGATTGCTATACTTGTATAGGTCTTATCCATGCTAAATATAGACCTATACCAAAAAGGTTTAAAGATTATATCGCGATGCCAAAAGAAAATATGTATCAAAGTCTTCATACTTCAGTATTTGGTATTGATGGTCATATTTTTGAGATCCAAATAAGAACTCCTGAAATGGATGAATTAGCAGAGCACGGAGTAGCATCTCATTGGTCTTATAAAGAACATGGCACTTTAAATTCGCAAAATATGATGGAACAGAAACTTGCAATATTTAGGAATATTATTAATTTAGCTAAAGAAGAATCAACAGAAGAAATGTTTAATCAAAATATGGAGCAAGAACTATTTAATAATTTAATATATGTTTATACTCCAAAAGGTGATGTTATTGAAATGCCAGCCCATGCAACACCAATCGATTTTGCATATAGAATACATTCAGATGTTGGTGATAAAACTGTTAGTACGATTGTTAATGATAATATTGTTCCTTTGAATTATGAATTACAAGATGGCGATGTTATTAAAATTAACACGAATAATTCTAGTAAACCAAGTAAAGCATGGCTTAAGTTTGTAAAAACTCCGCAAGCTAGGAATAAAATTAAATCATATTTTTCTAAAAGAGATAAAGAAAAGTATATTTTGGAAGGTAAAGATTTACTAGAAAAGGAACTTAAAAAGGATCACTTGAATTTCAATGATTTATATACTCCAGAAAAATTAAAAGAAATATATGAATTATTAAAAATTAATAGTGTGGAAGATATTTACTTAGGAATAGGATCACTTCGATTTACGGCGAGTTATATAGTTAGCTTAGGCACAGAAAAAAGAAATGGTGCGAAAGAAATAATTATTGAAAAGGTTAGTAAACCAAGTGTTAATAATAAGATAAGTTATAAAAATGATGTAATAGTAGCGGGTACTGATAATATTTTAATAAATATTGCTAAATGTTGTACACCTGTTTATGGTGATGATATTATTGGTTATGTTACTAAAGGTGAAGGAGTTTCAGTTCATCGTAAAAGTTGTCCAAATATTAAAGGTGTACATGAGAGATTAATTGATGTTTCCTGGAATGCAGCGGCAGAAAGCAAACTTTATTTAACAGATATAGTAATAAAAACTGATACGGATGTTAATCATTTACTGGATATAGTAACGGTGGCATCAACTAGAAATGTTTCGGTTAATAGTGTTAAAGAAATTAATAATGATAATAAAATAAGCTATAAGTTAGTGGTAAAAACTTATAATACACAGGATTTAGAACGTTTTTTAGATGATATAAGACTTCTTAGCTTTGTTTTAGAGGTGGTAAGATGAAAGTTGTTATTCAAAGATGTAAAAAGGGACGAGTTGAAGTAGATAACAAATTAATTAATGAAGTTAATGGGGGATTTGTTATTTTAGCAGGATTTAATGTATTAGATGACGAATCTGATATAGATTATATTGTTAAAAAAATAATTAATTTAAGAGTTTTTGATGATGAAAATGGTGTCATGAATAAGAGTATTTTAGATTATGGTGGGGAAATTCTTTCAATTAGTCAGTTTACTTTACAGGCAAATACTAAAGAAGGGAATAGACCTAGTTATATGAATGCCATGAAAGGTGAAGATGCGATTAAACTTTATGAACTATTTAACAAAAAATTAAATGAACATGTTAATACTTATGGTGGAGTTTTTGGAGCAGAAATGCAAGTTTATATTCAAAATGATGGACCAATTACAATTATTATTGATTCAAAAAATAGATAAAAAATAATGCCTATAAATTAGACATTATTTTTTTAAGACAGCAAACATAGAGCCAAACATTGATGATAGGGTTATAATGACATAATATATTAGTGTGTTTATGGTATGGTTTGTTTTAAATATTAAACTAAATAGGAAGAATATTAAAGAAGTAATTACTCCGAAGATAAGTCCATTTAAATAGCTTTTTTTAGGTACTTTTTTACCAATAAAGATGCCGCTAATAAACATAATGATCATAATCATGATAAGTATAAATATATTTAATGATTTAAGACCTATTTTGTTTAAAAGAGCGAGTATAAATGGAAAAATTAATAAAAAGGCCAGTGGAATAATTAAAGTTTTTAAATATTTTAATATATAATTCAAAATAAAATCACCTAGTTAATACTATGTGATTTATCAGAAGTTATACATGTATTTGCTGCTTTTCCATAAGTTCTAAGTAGATTACTTGCACCTAATTTAATGCCTCCGTAATATCTTATAACTAGAAGTAAATGGTTATTTAAATTGTTTCTTTCAAGAATGTTTAAAAAGGATATGCCGATGCCACCTGGCTCTTTATCGTCAGTTTTTCCGGCGGTATTTGAAAGCTTGTAAGCATATGGTATATGACGGTAGCCTTTGTTTTCTTTTTTTAATTCTTCAAGAATTATATTTATGTCTTCTTTAGTATCAATTTCATATAAGTAGCCATAAAATTTAGATTTTTTCTCAGTTATTAAAGATGTATTAATTAATTTCATAAATATCACAATAAAAGTATAATAAAATTTGCATAGATTTGCAAATTTTGAAGAACAGATTTTTCTATTCTTATTTAGTTTATAATTCTTTTAATAAATTTATATAAAAATGTAATAAATAGTGGTATTATTTTAAACATGACATTACTTATTTTATAATGAGACTATTAAAGTTATAAAAAGAGAATGTCATGTTTATTTTAGTATAGTGCTATGTTATATTTTTGGAATAAAGAAAAAATTTTAACAAAATAGAGAAGGAGGAAATGAATGAATCAAGATAAAATGCATCTAATAAACAAAATGTTTAATAATGAAACAATTAGAACTGTATGGGATAAAGAAGAAGAAAAATACTTTATCAGTGTTGTTGATGTTGTTGGAGTTTTATCAGGAAGTGATAGACCAAGAAAGTATTGGAGTGACCTAAAAAGTAAGTTAAAACAGGAGGGAAATGAAGTGTCCGAAAAAATCGGACAGTTGAAACTTAAGTCACAAGATGGTAAGTACCGACTTACAGATGTGTGTGTTATTGAAGAAATGTTTAGGATTATTGAATCGATACCTAGCAAGAATGCAGAACCGATTAAACAGTGGCTTGCTAGTCTTGGACGCTCTAGAAGATATTTAGTAAAAGAACTTGGTGAGCACGTAGTCACTAATAATAACGCATTAAATTATGAGTATGTTGATAAAAAAATGATTGAAAAGAAATAAAAAATAGAAGAGTCTATGGTTAATACCATAGACTTTTTGCGTGTGCAATATTAACTTGACATGGGGGGGGGTTATTAGTACAATTATATAGAAAATATCGGGTGATTTTAGAGTGAGAAGTTTTCTATATAAAAGGAAAATAATATATATAATTTTGATTGTGATTGGGATCATTACTGTGACGGGAACA
>CAKOOC010000030.1 GCA_934098375.1 uncultured Bacilli bacterium | reverse complement strand
CAGTTCGGTCCCTATCCATCGTGGGCGTAGGAAAATTGAGAAGGGCTGTTCCTAGTACGAGAGGACCGGAATGGACATACCTCTGGTGTATCTGTTGTAACGCCAGTTGCAGTGCAGAATAGCTATGTATGGAAGGGATAATCGCTGAAAGCATCTAAGCGAGAAGCCCTCTTCAAGATGAGTTTTCCCATATTTATATAGTAAGTTCCCTTATAGACTATGAGGTTGATAGGCTAGAGGTGTAAGCGTAGCGATACGTTGAGCTGACTAGTACTAATAGAACGAGGATTTAATCATATAATATGAATTTGATGAGTACATTATCTTGTTTTTAAAGGACAAAATCCTTTATTGGTGACAATAGCTTAGTGGATACACCTCTTCCCATCCCGAACAGAGAAGTTAAGCACTAATACGCCGACGATAGTGAATGCGAAAATAGGAAGTTGCCAATTTTTTTTTTGCAATAAAATTGTGTTTATAAATAAATTGTAAAATATCATGTAAATAAAATATAAAAGGATTTACATGATTTTTTTCGTTATAAAGGCAAACTATAAAATTTTATAATTTTAGGTATTTTAATATTTACAAAAATAAGTTATTCTTAGTATAAGAGTAGAGGTAGTTTATGAAAAAAGGTTTTGACAATGACAAGTATGTAAAAATACAAAGCAAAAAGATTAAAGAAAGATTTAAAATATTTGATAAATTATACTTGGAAGTTGGAGGTAAATTATTTTGTGATAACCATGCCGCCAGAGTATTACCAGGATTTAAAACTGATGCTAAAATTAACATGTTTTTAGAACTGAAAAAAGATTTAGAAATAATATTCTGCATAAATGCTAGTGATATCGAAAAAAATAAAATTAGATCTGAATTTGGTATAACCTATGATATGGAAATGCTTAATATTATTAATAACGCTATTCGTTTGGGTTTTTCAGTTAATTCTGTAGTAATTACACTATATAATAATCAACCTAGTGTGGATAAATTTATCAAAAGATTAGAAAGACAAAATATCAAAACTTATTTGCACACATTTACTAAAGGGTATCCTACCGATGTAGATACAATTGTAAGTGAAGAAGGTTATGGGGCTAATCCTTATATAGAAACTACTAAAAAATTAATTTTAGTGAATGCTCCTGGCCCTGGATCTGGCAAACTTGCTACATGTTTAAGTCAGCTATACCATGAACACAAAAGAGGTATAAATGCCGGTTATGCAAAATTCGAAACATTTCCTGTATGGAATTTGCCTCTTAAACATCCAGTAAACATTGCTTACGAAGCCGCCACTGCCGATTTAAAAGATATTAATATGATTGATCCTTTCCATTTAGAAAAATATCAGGAAACTGCGGTAAATTATAATCGTGATGTTGAAACGTTTCCAATATTAAAAACGATTCTTCATAAAATAACTGGACATGACATTTATTATTCACCTACAGATATGGGTGTAAACATGGTAGGTTTTTGCATAAAAAATGATAAAGTAGTTGAAGAAGCTGCTAAAAAAGAAATTGTTCGAAGATACTATAACGAGCTTAATAATTATAAATTAGGCATCAGCGAATATGATACTGTGCAAAAAGTTAAATTACTCATGAATGAACTTAATATAGACGAAAAATATTTAAAAGTCGTTGAAGTTGCAATTAAAAAAGCTAAAGAAAAAGGCTCACATGTTATAGCATTAGAACTACCAAATCATAAAATAATTACTGGAAAACAAAGCAGTTTATTATCTCCTGCTAGTAGTGTCATAATAAACGCAATTAAAACTTTATCACATATACCAGATGATATGGATTTATTAAGTCCAAGCGTTTTAAATCCTATTTTAAAATTGAGAAAAAATAATAAACCATTATCACTACAAGAAGTTTTAATCGCGTTATCTATTTGTAGTGTTACTAATCCTATAATTGAAAAAGCAATCAAGAATTTAAATAAATTAGAAGGATGCGAAGCCCATTCAACCTATATTGTTCAAAATGGGGATGCAAATGCCTTAAAAAGCTTAAAAATAAACTTAACATGCGAATCAGACTTTTTTACCGATGAAATAATCTAATAAAAACAATAAATGTAAATAATTTAAGATAATGTTTACAATTAATAAAATAATATTATATAATGAAAAAGGTGAGTATATATGGAATATAAATTTACATCTAGAAGTATAGATGACACAATGGAGTTAGCAGAAAATATTGAATCAGAAAAATTCCCAGGGATGGTTATTTGCCTAGATGGGGAACTTGGAAGTGGTAAAACCGTTTTTGTTAAAGGTTTTGCTAAATCATTAGGAATAAAAGAAACTATAACAAGTCCAACATTTAATTTAATTAAAGAATATAATAATGGAGAAATGCCACTTTACCATATGGACGTATATCGCTTAGAAGGTAAATGTGATAATATTGGTTTTGATGATTACTTTAATAAAGACGCTGTATGCATTATTGAGTGGTCTGACTTAATTTGCGATTGTTTACCAAAAGAAAGATTACAAATTGACTTTAAAATAATTGATGAAAACACTAGAATACTTATCCTAAAACCTTATGGTGAAAAATACGAAGATTTATTAAATTCCGTACTATAACAAAATGATGCAAAGACGCATTATTTTTTTTTCTCTTTTTTCAAAATTAGTGTATAATAATAAATGATTTGGAAGTGATAAAATGAAAACATTATTTATAAGTACTTATAATGATTTAATAACAATTGGTTTATTATATGATGGCCAAACCAAAACTAAAAAAGAACAAGAATCTCATCATGGACACAGCATATACTTAGTTCCTCTAATCGATGAAATAATTAAAGAAAACAAAATAACTGTTAATGACTTAAACGAAGTAATTGTTGTAAATGGTCCTGGAAGTTTTACTGGTATTAGATTAGGAATAACTGTAGCTAAAACTTTGGCATACACTCTAAATATACCAATTAAAACCATTACTAGCATTGAAGCCTTAGCAGCTAGTGTAAAAGAAACAAATAAAATAATAACTATAGATGATAATAAAGGTAAATATATTGGCGTATTTACTGATGGAAAACTAGATAAAGACATTATTTATTTAAAAGAGGATACCGCTAAAGATTTTCTAAGTCAGCAAAGTTATAAAATTTATGCTAATGAAAATTTAGATTTAGAACGTATTTATGAATATACTAAAGACTTAAAGCCAACCAATCCACACGCTGTTAAAGCCATCTATATAAAAGAAATAGAGGCCTTAAATGGTAAATAAATTATCACCACTTGATATTGATGAAGTTAACAAATTAGGAAGTTTATTAAATCCTAAATTCAAAAAAGCATTTCATATAGAATCTTTAAATTCAAATGAGTATATTTTAGTTTACAAAGAAGACAATAAAATTTTAGGATTTATTCACTACTATATAAATTATGAAATAGTTGATTTATTAAATATAATAGTAAAAGAAGAATATCGAAATAAAATGATTGGAACCATTTTAATGGATTATATGATAACATCTCTACCTAAAACGGTTCAAAAAATTATGTTAGAAGTAGATGAAACCAATTTTCCAGCTATTAAATTCTACTATAATTTCAATTTTGAAGAAATATCAAGAAGGACTCACTATTATAATGGAAATGATGCTATTATCATGGAAAGGAAATTATTATGAAACAAAAAGATGTATATATTTTGGCTATTGAATCATCTTGTGATGAAACAAGTATGTCAATAATTAAAAATGGTTGTGTTGATATCTCCACCACTATATTAACCCAGATGGATACTCATGCTTCATTTGGTGGGGTAGTACCGGAAATTGCTAGCCGCATGCATAGTGAAAATATAACCATGGTTTTAGAAGATGTATTTTCTAAGACCGATATTACTATGAATGAAATTGATGCTATTGCAGTGACATACGCTCCTGGGTTATTAGGAAGTTTACTTGTCGGGTTAGAGTTTGCTAAAACACTTGCTCTTGTTTATAAAAAACCACTTATTAAAGTTCATCATATAGCCGGTCATATTTATGCCAATAATTTAGTAGATAAAATGGAGTATCCACTTCTGGCTCTTGTTGTAAGTGGAGGGCATACTGAATTAGTATTAATGGAAGGTGATTACAAGTTTAAAGTTTTAGGTAAAACTTTAGATGACGCTATCGGCGAAGTATATGATAAAGTTGCTCGCGTTCTGGGAATGCCTTATCCTGGTGGACCTCAAATTGATCGCAGTGCCGCTTTAGGAAAGCCTACATATAAATTGCCAATTCCTATGAATAATGATGAATTAAACTTTTCTTTTAGTGGTTTAAAAAGTGCTGTTATCAATCTTGTTCACAATGAAAAACAAAGAGGAAATGAAATAAATAAAGAGGATTTAGCATGCTCATTTCAAACTGTTGCGGTAGATGAATTATTAAGAAAAAGTAAAAAAGCCATTATTGAAACTAGATCTAAAAGATTTATTATTGCTGGTGGCGTAAGTGCCAATAAATATTTAAGAGAGCAAATGACTAAAATGTGTGAAGAGATGAATGTTAAGTTAACTATTCCGCCTATTAAATATTGTACCGATAATGCCGCTATGATTGGCTGTGCTGCTTATCCATTATATTTAAAAAAAGATTTTACCACTTTCGATTTAAATGCTCAAAGTACCTTAGATTTATTTTAAAAATAACTAGAAAACATCCAGTTATTTTTATTTTTAATTATTTAAAGATTGATATAAAAAAATTTTTATAGTAAAATAAAAATTGATATAATATGGAAAATGAAAAAAAGATTGAATTAAATTATAAATTATTAATAGTTTTTGCCATCGCAGTTCCATTAATTTTAGGAACCGCTTATGCTTACTTTTTGCCTAAAATCACTGGCGATGAGCCAAGTACCATCACCGGAACTGTAGTAGAAGGAATCGATTTTGAATTAATTACCCCTGATGAAAATGGCTATATAAATGCTACCGGCCTAGTACCCATAAATGACGGAAAATACTATGAACCTAGTGAAGTAGATGAAAAAGCATCTAAAGGTAGCTTTTCTGTTAAAAGTAATGTTACCAACGGCAGAAATTTAAAATATTCTATCGGAATTTCTATCGTAGAAATGGATGATGCATTAAAAACAGAAGATTTTAGATGGCGTTTAGAAAAAGTTGATGCTAGTGGCAATGTAATTAAAACTTACAATGATAATGAAAAGGGATTTGGAAGTATCGCTTCCGATAATACAATCACTTTAACAACCGGTATTGTTATAGCACCATCAGCAACAGACAACTATGTTATAAAGCTTTGGATTTCTAATACTAATTTTGATCAGTGTCCTAGCTCCAATGAATCATCTTGCATAATCAACAAAAATTTTAAAGGTAAAATATTTGTTGATGCTGAATATACTCTATAAGCACTAATGTGCTTTTTTTGTGAGAAAAAAAACAGAACTTAATTGTCTATTTCAATACCCATTTCTTCTAATTCTTTCGAAATATCTTCTTTTACAAATAATTCCATTGGAACATTTAGTTTCTTAGATAAAAAATAAAGAAAGCCTAATGAAAATGATTGCTCAGTATTCGGAGATTCTATGTTGCCAATAAAACCATTTGAATATGTTGAAAGTTGTGCAAGCTCACTTTGAGTAAGTCCTCTATACTTTCTAAATAATTTTATTCTTTTAGAAACTAATTTATAAATATAATTAACATCTTCTTTTTCTTTCATAAAACTACTCCTTAAGGTAATTTTATCAATTAACTTTTCTACATAATTTCAGCGTATAGAAAGTAATTAAAACGCTTTTTTATTTTTAATAAACTCCCTTAATATTTTAGTCATTGCTCTTTTTTCTATACGTGAAACATAGCTTCTAGAGATTTTTAATTCCCTTGCAATTTCTTTTTGAGTTTGTTCTTTAGTATTATATAAACCATATCTTTTAATAATTATTTCCTTTTCTCTTAAAGACAAACAATCAATATATTCTAAAAGTAAATCAATATTACTTTGCATATTAATCTCTTCTGAAATGTCCTCATTATCTGCTTTTATAACGTCAATTAAATTAATCTCGTTTCCGTCTTTATCAAATCCAATTGAATCATTTAAACTTACATTATTTAAATGTTTTTTATTGCTTCTGAAATACATCAGAATTTCATTTTCTATACATCTTGCTGCATAAGTAGTAAGCCTTGTTTTTTTATTTTGTTTGTAAGAATCAATTCCTTTTACTAAACCAATTGTGCCAATACTAATTAAATCATCAATATCGTAGTTTTTGCTTTCATATTTTTTTACGATATGAGCAACTAATCTTAAATTATGCTCTATCAGTTTACTTCTAGCTTCCTTATCACCCAAATATAATTTTTTCAAACATTCTTCTTCTTCCTCTTTACTAAGCTTATCTGGAAAAACATTTATTGAATATGAACCTGTAAAAAATATTAAACTTTTTATTAAAGAAATTAAATAAAACATAAACACCTCTAATTAAATATATGTTTCCATGATTTATTTTATTTGATATAATTTTATTAGGTGATTTAAGTTATGCTTAGTAAATTTGTTCCTGATATTTATCAAAAAAGTATATATGATATCGATTATAAAAAATTAAAGAAGAATGGAATAAAATGTTTAATATTTGACTTAGATAATACCTTAGCGCCTATCAGCTTAAAAAAACCTAATAAAAAATTAAAAGACTTAATTGAAGATTTAAAAAGTTTAGGATTTAAAATACTAATTGTAAGTAATAGTCCTAAAAAAAGAGTTGAGCCCTTTAAAAATATTTTAGGCGTAGACTCTGCTTACTTTGCTTTAAAACCTTTAAAGAATAAATATAAAAAAATTCTTAATATATACCGTTTAAAAACATCTGAAGTTGCTACTATCGGGGACCAATTGCTAACCGATATATGGGGATCTAACCGAATGGAATTCTTAAGCATTCTAGTTAATCCCATTGGTACTACTGATTATGCTTTAACTAAAATTAATCGTTATATTGAGCCTTTTATATATGAAAAACTAGAAAAAAAAGAATTACTAAAGAAAGGAACTTATTATGAATAAAATATGTTATGGTTGTGGTGCTAAACTTCAAACAAAAGATGCTACTCTAAGAGGATACATTCCTAAAGAAAAAGAAAATAGTAGTTACTGTCAAAGATGTTTTCGATTAATTCATTACGGTATTAATAATGAAACTAATGCTCCTAAAAGCATCACTAGCTTAATTAACACTATTAACAAAGAAAATAAACTAGTTATCTTTTTAATTCCTTTCTTAACCGTACGTTCTGATATTATCGAAATCTATAAAAAGATAACATCTCCTAAAATTTTAGTTATAAGTAAAATCGATATTGTACCTAGAAGTATAAAATATACTAACATTAAAAATTACTTAACAAGTTACTATCAAATCGCTGATGAAATTAAATTTATAAGTAGTGTAAGTAATATTGGCATTAAAAGTTTATTAAATTATTTAAGTGAAAATAAAATAAATGAAATCATCATTGCTGGTGAATCCAACTCCGGGAAAAGCACTTTAATTAATAAAATTCTTGAAGAAAAGAAAAGTACATTATCAAAAGTAACTACTAGTAATACTCCTAATACTACTTTAGATTTTATTAGAATAAATGTAAGTAAAGATTTAAATATTATTGATACCCCCGGTTTTATTTTAAAAACAATTGAGTTAAAAAGTTTAAATATCTCAAAAAAATATATTAAACCTATTACTTTCCAAATGAAAAGTGGCGAAACTTTACAGTTAGATAGTACTTATTTATTTTTTACAGAAAACACCAATATAACTATTTATTTAAATAATGATATCCTCATAAAAAAATATTATAAAGAAATCTTTTTTGAAGAAAGTATCGATGTACCTGCCAACAACGATTTAATAATTAAGGGACTTGGTTTTATTAATATTAAAAACGCTACTACCATAAAACTCCACAACTTACATAGTGATTTATTAGAGCAAAGACCAAGTATTTTTGGAGGATTAAATGAGTAAAATTAAAATAATGAGCGAAGACTTATCCAATAAAATAGCCGCTGGTGAAGTTGTTGAAAGAATCGCTAATGTTGTTAAAGAACTAGTTGAAAACAGTATCGATGCTGGTAGTAAAAATATAAAAGTAGAATTAATTGATTCGGGCTTTAAAGAAATTAAAGTAACTGATGATGGCTCCGGTATGGATAAAAACGATGCTCAAAATGCTTTTCTAAGGCATGCTACCAGTAAACTTTATAAACTTGAAGATTTATTTTTCATAAATACTTTAGGTTTTCGTGGTGAAGCTCTTCCTAGTATTGCTTCAGTTTCTAAAATTGAACTTACCACTTCTGATGGAAACATGGGAACGCATATCACTTTAAATGGTGGTAAAATAGCTTCAGTAGAAGCCTGCAGTGCTAGTAGAGGAACTATTATTAAAGTAAAAGATTTATTTTATAATACTCCCGCCAGATTAAAATATCTAAAAAGTGAAACTACTGAGTTATCGGGCGTTACCTATTATATTGAAAGGCTTGCTTTATCATATCCCGATATTTCCTTTTATTTAAGTAATAATAATAATGTTATTGTAAACACTTTAGGAAGTAATAATTTACTTAAGACTATTCATGAATTATACGGACTAGAAGTAAGTAAAAATATGATTGAAATAAACGCTTCTAATGATGATTATGATTTACATGGATATGTTTGTAAACCCGCTATATTAAAATCAAATCGTAACTTTATGATAACAATTGTAAACGGTAGAGTAGTAAAAAATAACGAATTAAATAAAACAATTAATGATGCTTATTACACCTATAAACCAGATATTAAATTTCCGGTTGTGGTTTTAAAAATAGAAACCGACCCTACACTAATAGATGTTAATATCCATCCTACTAAACAAGATATTAAATTTAGTAAAATGGATGCCCTAAAGGATTTAGTTTTAAATACGATTAAAAATGCTCTATATAACTCTTTATTAATTCCTAAAGTTGAAGTAAAAACCATTAATAATGGTCAAAATGAAATACCTATTATGAGAGATAAAGAAGAATTTGTCTTACCTGAAGAAGCACCTATGATGATTAATGATAGTTTAGATATAACTTTAGAAACTAAACCCATTCAAAATTCTTTTGACTTTACGAAAGATGAAAAAAACGAAGAAATTAAAAAATTAGAATTATATCCTTGTGGGTTAGTAATGGGAACCTACATTGTTGCGCAAAATGATGAAGCTATGTATTTAATTGACCAGCACGCCGCTCAAGAAAGAATAAATTATGAAAAAATTATCAAAGCCTTAAAGGAAGAGAAAAACCCTATTACTGATTTATTATTTCCTATAAGTATCGAGTTAAGTCCTAGTGATTATTTAACCTTTAAGGAGCATATGAATGTCTTAACTGACTTAGGATTTAATATTGAAGAATTTGGTATTAACACTATCATTGTTAAATCTCATCCCACTTGGTTAGTATCAGGATATGAAGAAGAAAATATAAGAAGAATAATTGAATATGTAATAACTCTCCCCAAAGAATTTGATAAAGTAAAATTTAAAGATCACATTGCCAAAACTTGTGCTTGCAAAATGAGTGTTAAAGGAAATACTAATATAACCCATGAGCAAGCCGAAAATTTGCTTAACGATTTAGTAAAATGTGATAATCCATATAATTGTCCTCATGGAAGGCCAACAATTATTACCTTTACAAAGTATGAATTAGAAAGGATGTTTAAAAGGGTGATGGACTAATGATTCATGATATGCATGTAGATAATGATGCCTTTATGAAAATCAAAGAAGGCACTAAAACTGTTGAATTAAGATTAAATGATGTTAAAAGAAGAAATCTTCACGTTGGAGAAATAATTATTTTAGAAAACCGTACAAGCAAAGAAAAAATTAATGTTAAAATTGTCGGTTTAAAAAAATATCCAAGTTTTAAAGAATTATACGCTGATTTTAGCCCTATATCTTTAGGCTATAATGAAGAGGAAACCGCGTCTTATCTCGACATGGAAAAATATTATTCTAAAGAGGAAATTTTAAAATATGGCGTTTTAGCCATTGAGATAGTTTTAATATGATTATTGTAGTAACCGGTCCAACTGGTGTTGGAAAAACCAAATTAAGTGTTGAAT
>CAKOOC010000029.1 GCA_934098375.1 uncultured Bacilli bacterium | reverse complement strand
AGTTATATTTAAAGCTGCAGTAAAAAGGACAAGTACGCTTATTATAGAAAGCCACATAATTCTTTTATTCCCCTTCGCTTTATTTAAAATGTCACCTATTTTTTCTTTATACTTATTCATAGAAAATCACCCGATATTTTCTATATAATTGTACTAATAACCCCCCCCATGTCAAGTTAATATTGTACATGCAAAAAGTCTATGATATTAACCATAGACCTTGTCTGTAATTTTATAATTTATTTATTGATGATTACGAATTATAACTATACCAGAGCCACCATTTCCACCAGAATTAGAAATTCCTGTTGTACTATATGTAGGGGTTCCTCCGCCACCGCCGCCGCCAGTATTAGGAGTTCCTGATTTTGCGGCTGAATTTTTTCCACCGCCTGCTCCGCCGCCGCCGGCTCCACCAGCAATTGGATTAGGCCAATTAAGATACATCCACTGACCACCAGAACCGCCACCAGCATATAAATCACCAGTTGCATCTCCAAATTCACGAGTAGTAGTTCCTTGACCAGAGCCGGCTGTACACCAACTTACATTTGATTTTCCTGACGTTCCATTTGTTCCGCCGCTACCAGCTGAAGGTGCTTCACCGGAACTCATTCCTCCGCAACCTCCACCAGAGCCACCAGAGCCTCCGGCATTACAACCTCCCATTTGGCATCCATAACTACCACCATTTGCAGCATATGTCGTTGACCCAAAATAGCTTTGTTCTCCAGCAGTACCTGCTGAACCTGTACCACCTTTGCCACCGGATCCTACTTTAATATATTGTTCTTCACCAGCGTTTAATTCTAAACTTTTATAAGTTTTAGTGTATCCACCGCCGCCACCACAGCCTCCATTTGTAGTACCACCTTCAGAGCCGCCGCCTCCGCCGCCGCCAACAACAAAGACATCTATAGAATTTTTTTCCGGATATGAAGTTTTTAATGTTCCACTTTCTAAAAATTTGATACGCCAATTACCAGAGCCATCTTTAATTAACTGTACTTTACTCGTATCATTGGCATAATCAACTCCATCTATCATATATGTGAATACCGGATATGGATTGGCATTTTCAACAAAATCAGCGCTACATACAGTATTTTCCGGGGCATCAATAACGGTTATCAACCATTTTTTACCATTCCATCTTGCATTTCCCATATCATAATCTTTTGTCCCATCTTGAAGTGTACATGTTACCGTTACATCATAATAACCTGTTGTCGGAAATATTCCATTAGGTATCGGTACTCCATCAACATAAGAAATAATACTAATGTTTCCATCCGGAATGGCAAAACCATCTACTATATTTTTACCTATACTATCACTATACTTAAGATTATTGTGAACATAACCAGCATTCATTTTTAATTCATAATAATAGGTATTACTACTTTGATTATATATAACAATTTTTATTCTCTTTGTACTATTTTTTTCTATTATATCCTCGGTTAAATCATCACTATCCATGGCATAATATATTTTTGCATCTTCTGGTTGCTCACTAGAAACAGTACATGTATTATTTTCATTATCATAATTTTCACAATAATCATATAAAAGCTGATATTTACTATCAATTTTATTTAACGAAGTTATATCAACATAAAAAATAAGAGTTGAATTAGGATTAGATTTTATAATTCTATCATTTATTATGTTACTTTTATATTCTTCATAATCAGCATTAATTGAAAAAAGATAATCTAAATTGCCTATAGTTATATTAGCATTTTGTTTATTTATATTCGATGTATATTTAGCAAAAGTGATATTTAAAGCTAAGCAAAATAATATTAAAACTGTTATGCTAGTTAAATACATTACTCGCTTATTTCCCTTTATTTTATTTAAAATGTCACCCATTTTTTCTTTATACTTATTCATAGAAAATCACCCGATATTTTCTATATAATTGTACTAATAACCCCCCCCATGTCAAGTTAATATTGTGCATGTAAAAAGTCTATGGTATTAACCCATAGACTCTGTCAACTTTAAGTTTTCCTTATTTGAAGAAAACCATATAACCTAAAAATAATAAATAAATTAAGCTAATAATAATTCCATTAATTCTATTTTTTTGATCCTTCTTGCTTACACCAAGAGCCATGCTAATAAATAATCCACCTATTAAACCACCTACATGACCAGAATTGCTTATTCCCGGAATAATAAATCCTAATACTAGATTTAATACAATAACTGGTACAACTTGACTAAGTAAAACTGTTCCTAAATATAATCTATAATAATATCCAAAATATAGTAAACATCCAAGTAATCCAAAAATAGCACCACTTGCTCCTACCGCACCAACTTGACCAACAGACACTAATAAAGAAGAACTTATCATACTAAAGAAATATATTATTAAAAATTTTCCTTTTCCTAAAAATGTTTCTACTTGAGTTCCAATAAGTTTTAACGCATATACATTAGTTAGTAAATGTACTAAATTAGCATGTAAAAATGCACACGTAAAAAGTCTATAATACTCACCATTTTTTACTAAACTAGGACTTAGATATAAACTGTCAAACAAATTATTTTGCATTAAACATAATATAAACATTATAATATTTAGTGCTATTAAAACATTTGTAACAATAATTTTTTTAGGTTTAAAAACCTGCTCATATTCTTTGCTTTCTTCCGCATTTTTTTCACTAATGTCATTAGTTATATTCATAATCATATCAAAATCATTGCCATTTAATGTCATGGTTTTAAGCTTAGGAAAAAGTCCTGCTAAATTATTATCACTTCTTACATCTTTAATTGAATCAACCCTAAAATTATCCACATCCTTAGAATTCTTTATATCAACATTACCATTAATATCTAAAAGAATATTAAGAGTTTTCATCTTCAAAGAAAAAGTTTTCTTTTTTATTTGTCTAGTAATATTTCTTATCTTAAAAATATCAAATTTTAATTGTTCTTCATTATGAATATAATTTGAATTAATTCTAACAACTTTATATGGTGCCTCTAAATTTTCTAACCAAATTTCATTTTTTACACCATTAACTATAATTGGTTGATAATCTTCTTCTGTAACAAAATAATGAACTAATTTCATTACTACTTCGTCTTTCTTATTTATTATTTCACTCATATTTTTCCTGCCTTTTTCATATATATTCTATAACAATTAGATTGTTTAGTAAAGGAGACTTATGAAAAGAAAAATTATCTTATATCTAAGTATTTTACTAACTTGGTTTATTGGTCTTACTTTCTTTCCCATTGATATTAGCTTTTATAATACCTTAAATCATCCTTTATTTGATTTAAATTTTAAAATTTTTTATATCATTCAAATAATTAATTATTTCTTTATTAGTTATACTTTATTTTATAACATATTAAGCTTTGAAAATATAAAAAATTATTTATTTTACTACATCTTAAATTACATTTTTGTTCAAATTTTCCCGTTGTTTTTCTTTTATTTTTCTAATCTTTATTTATCGGTAGTTATATATAGTCTTATCTTTTTCACTAGTATAAAACTATATATTGAAAATAAAAAACTAAATGAAAATAATGCTAAATATTTATACTTTTATTTATTATCCACAGCGTTTTATTTAATGTACTTTTTAGAGTTAATTATTATAAACTAACAAGAGTATTTAAAAAATCTTCAAACTCTTTAGGAACAGGCACTTCAAAATGTAAGTGCTCTTTTGTTATGGGCTCTTCAAAATCTACTAAATAAGAGTGCAGAAATTGGCCAAAACTTGTCGCATTTACATTTGTATAAACTGGATCATTTACTACTGGATGTCCAATATATTTCATGTGAACCCTAATTTGATGTGTTCTACCTGTTTCTAATTTTAACCTAAGAAGTGTATAACCCTTATATCTTTTTAAAACTGTAAAATGAGTAATAGCTTTTTTAGAATTTATATCTGTTACACACATTCGTTTTCTTTCATTTTTATCTCTACCGATCGGAGCATCTATAGTACCTGTATCCGTTTTAATTTCTCCCACAACTAGAGCAATATACTCTCTAGTAATGGTTTTATTTTTAAATCCCTCAGCAAGTAATTCATGAGCTTTATCATTTTTAGCTACTATAATAAGTCCTGATGTATCTTTATCGATTCGGTGAACAATTCCCGGTCTAAATTCTCCGTTACTTGTACTAAGATTTTTAGTATATCCCATTAAAGCATTAACCAAAGTGTGTTCACTATTACCATTGCCAGGATGAACAACCATCCCCGATGGTTTATTTATAATCATTAAATTTTCATCTTCAAAAACAATATTTAATTTTATATTTTCTGGTGCCACCGTGGTTTCCTTAATATAACCATCTTTTACTAAGATAACATCATTTTCTTTTAAGCGATAATTTGCCTTTAATACTTTTCCATTTACAAGTACAAAACCATCATCAATCATTTTTTGAATCAATGCTCTTGAAAAATCTGTATTTTCACTTAAATATTTATCTAATCTTTCATTATTTCCTGTTACTTTTACTTCCATTTTCTTCACCCTTAATAATTGCGAGTATCAGTACAATAACCCCGCAAAATATAAACGTATCTGCTAAGTTAAATACCGGATAATTATAACTACCAAATCTAAAATCTAAAAAATCTCTTACATATCCATATATAATTCTATCAAATAAATTACCTAAAAGGCCACTTATTAATAAAGAAAAAGCCCAAATATTTTTATTATTATTTTTAAAATCATTTATCCATCTAAAAATAAAAAATAATGCTGCAATGCCTACTACAATTAATAATATTCGCTGCCCGCTAAATAAGCTCCACGCTGCTCCTAAATTATGAACATTCGTTAAATAAAAAAAGTTATTAATTACGGTAATACTTTCTGTTAAACTAACAAAGTTATTAACAATCACTTTACTAATTAAGTCTAAAGTAAAAAAAATAATACTATAAATAATAATCTTTTTTTGCATTTTTCACCTCTTAAAAAGTATTTATATTATAATATATTTTAATATTTATTTCAAATCTCTACTAATATTACATCTGAACCAATTGTTCTTATTTGTTTAAAATTTATTTTATATTCACTTGTATTTAATCTTTTCATCATTTTGATTTCTCCTACTATTAAATAATTAATTAGGCCTTCGTTATTTACCTCAATATCGATAATTTTTCCAATTTTCGTTCCATTTGTTATATTAATAATATCTTTACTTTGTAAATCACTCATCAGCATAAACTTCACCACTAAATTATATGCACTAACTTATCTCATTAATCTTTTAATATTTTTAATGGCATTTTTTTCTATTCGTGACACTTGAGCTTGAGAAACTCCTAAATCATCAGCAATTTCCATCTGTGTCTTGCCATAAATATATCTAGCATATAAAACGTTTGCCTCTCTCGGATTAATAACTTTTAAAGCATTACGAAGTCCAATGACATCATCCTTATCCGTTTTATTTGAATTATCAGATAATTGATCTAATAAATATATAGTATCTCCTCCATCATTATATATCGGATCAAAAATACTAACCGGCGTTATCAAACTTTCTAAAGAAGTGGCAAGCTCATACTCACTCATATTTAAGTGCTTACAAATTTGTTTGTTAGTTGGCTCTACTCCGTGTTTTATCATATAATCATCTTTATATTTTAAAATTTGATAAGCGTTATCTCTAATACTCCTGCTAATTCTTACAGTAGATGAATCTCTAATAAACCTTTTAACTTCCCCAATAATTAACGGAACCGCATAAGTAGAAAAAACCACATTGTATTCTAAAGAAAAATTATCAACTGCCTTTATTAATCCTACACATCCAATTTGAAATAAATCATTCAAATCATATTTACCATTATTATATTTATTTATAATACTTAAAACTAATTTTAGATTTCCATTAACAATTTCTTCCTTTGCCCATTCTTCTCCATTTTGATACTTTTTAAATAATTCCGTCATTTCCTTCGGTTTTAAGACTTTTAATTTATTTGTATCTATCCCAGGAATCTCTACTTTATACTTTGCCAATAAAAAAACTCCTTTCACCAAATATATTGGGTAAAAGAAGCCTTTCTTATTCATTTATTCTCTTTAAAAAACAAAGTAATGTAATATAAGAAACTATTCCAATTAAAATGAGTATCTTAAAATAAAATATATTATCAAATATACTAATAAAAACTAAAAGTAAATAACCAATTAATCTTCCAAGGGCTAAATAAAATTCAATATATAAATGATACTCAGCCTTATATTTATTTTGTACTTCCTTATATTCATTTGTAATATTAGCAACCTTATTTTTACTTAATAAAATTACGTACGTTATAAAACTATTATAAATTATTAAAAATAATGATAAGGAATAAATTGATGCTTTAAAAAATAAATAGCCTAAAGATAGTGAAGTAATAACATTCGTAAAAATAATTATTTTTTTGTCTTTTTTTCCCGCACTATAAGCATAAATAGTTGTTGTAATTAAAGAAATGATAGCAAGTACACTGTTAAAAGCCCCATAATGAGTATTATTTTTTAAAAATATAATGGAATATAAAGTCATCACTACATTAAGAGCGCTCGAACTATATGTTAAACCTTCTAAAATTCTTATTATTGCCACGCTTTTAAAAATCTCTTTTGTTTTTATATATTTTCTAAATTTTTCTATATCAAAATTCTTTTTTGTATATTTAGCATCTTTAATCAAAAAACTATTTAAAAACATAATTATTATAAATATCATTACTACTTTTCCCACTTTAACATAAGAATATTTATCTAAAAAAACTCCTAAAATAATGGGAAGTATAATACTTATAAAAGTATTTACCGTGTTAAGAATTCCTGAATATTTTTTTCTATTTTCATTTGTTATCTTTTCTGTATCAAAAATATTTGTCGGATAATAATAAAATCCCTCAGCTAGTCCTTTAATTATTCCTAAAATTACAATATATTTGGAAATATTTTCTTTTAATAATAAAATTAAAGTTAAATAAAGAGCTAGTAATCCTAAACTTATTCGGTAATACCCTATTTTAATTTCTTTTTTCATAAAGTTTCTAATTAAGAAAAAACCAATAAATAAAAATAAATAAGTAAATAAATAATATTTTGCCATTGGTAAAATTCTATAATTAACTAAAGTAAAGAAGTATAACGAAAAAAAGGTATCTATAAAAATAAAAACCATACTTCTTAAAAGTTTATTTACTGTAAAAAAACCACTATCTTTATTCATACCCTAAATATATAATAGTAGTTTCTTAAAATCAATAATAATTATTTACATTCCATTAAAAGTTGCAATTTTTTTATAACTTTCTTTTCAATTCTTGATATATATGACTGGCTTATTCCTAACATTTCTGCTACTTCTTTTTGGGTGTATTCATCTGTATCATTTAATCCATAACGAAGTGTCATTATTAATTTTTCTCTATCATTTAATTTTGTTAATTCTTTGGATAATGCTTCTTTATCTACTTTATAGGAAAATTCATTAAATATAATATTTTCTTCCGTTCCTAAAATATCTTCTAAATGTAATTCATTGCCATCTGAATCATAATTTAAAGCATCTTCTAAACTCACTTCTGTTTTTCTTTTTTTATTTTTTCTTATATACATTAATATTTCATTCGCAATGCATCTACTAGCATAAGTAGCAAGTTTAATATTTTTATCAACTTTATATGTTTCAATTCCTTTAATAAGTCCAATTGAACCAATACTTACTAAATCCTCTAAATCATAACCTGTACTTTCATATTTTTTAGCTAAAAAAACTACTAATCTTAAATTATGTTCAATTAGTTTATTACGGGCTTTTATATCACCAGCTTTTGCTTTAATAATAAAATCAAGTTCATCTTCTTTAGAAAGTGGTGGCGGTAATATATCCGTGCTTCCAATAAAAAGCAAACTATTATCTATTTTTAATATTTTACAAATAAATTGCCATAATTTTTTCATAATGCCTCCTTGTTAAGAATTATTTTTATTCCATTAATGTTTACGTCCGTTAGTCCTACTAAAACATTTTTTACTGTTTTTTTATTAACAATAATTTTTTCTGGTTTAAATACTTCCAGTAATCCATCATTATTAACTGTATGATATGGCACCAAGAAAGTATTTACTTTTTTAGTAATTAATTCTTTATTTATTAAAACAATGGGCCGTTTTAAATAAGGATCTTTTAAATTATTACCCGTATCTAAAAAACCGGTTCCCTTTAAAATAACATCATCATAATATATGACTGTATCATAATAATTAGAATATGCTATTTTATATTTTCTAGATATTTTTACATATCTATATAAAAGAATTGGTGCTAAAAATAGTAAAAAAATAATATTGACTTTTAAGCCTCTACTCGCAAATAAAATATTATTATTACTTAAGTTAATTTGATTTCCTAAAAAATATAAAGCACCCCCTAAAACTATACTTAAAATATAAAGCCAAATAATATTATCTTTAAAATAATAAAAATTTTGGTATTTAAAAGCTATGATTACCATTAATATACTAATTAGTAATTTATAACCTAAAAGGATCGTATTATTTTTAATATAGAACAGTAAAATAGTTGATACTCCACTTACAATTGCTGCCAATATAATTCTATATAATTTTCCATTTCTTTTAAGTAAAAGGTTTTCAAATAGCAATAAAATAAAGTCTATAAATATATTTAATATGATTATTAAATCTACATATATAACCATTTTTATCACCAGTTTCATTATAAAAAAAAGGCACGTATTATTGTGTCGATTTTTAGTCTTTTGATTTAAATATTAACATTAAGAAGAAAGAAAAAATTACCACTGAAGATATTCCTAAAGATACATTACATAAAATATTAGTAAATATTCCTATAAAACCATTTTCTAAATATCCAGTATAAGCACCCTTGGTTAGTAAGTTTCCAAATGACATGATTGGTAAACTAGCGCCTATTCCCACTACTTTTAAAATCTTCTCATATAAACTAATAGAGCATAAGAATGAACCTAATACTACAAATATGCTTGTAATATGACCTGGCGTAAAACTGGTATTATCAAGAATAATCTGTCCTATTAAACATATAAGACCACAAAATAAAAATGAATATATAATTGTCATCTTTCCACCTCAATTGTTAAAGCATGGCTTATGGCGGGTATTGTATTTTTCTGATTTACTAATACCGGACTATGTAATGATCCCGTCGCGATATATATTATTTTTTTATATTTTTTATTATGTACAATATTATTAAAAAATACGAGTGGTAAAGTAACCGGGCCACTTCCCCCTGAATACTTAATATTATTATAAATTAGTGTTCCTGCATCTACATAATTTTTTAGTTTAGTATTTTTTTGCTTTAAAATTTCTCTAAATATTTTCTCGCCAACGAGTCCCAAATCACCAGTTACTACTAAATCATAATCTTCTATTTTTGTCTTCGTTAAGTTTAAATGTCTAATAAGAGTATCCGCCGCTGATAGTGCCATAACACCTCCCATATTATAAACATCTTTAACATAGGAATCTATTACACATCCAATTGTTCCATTAACTATTTTAATATTTGATTTAGTTTTAGATAAATATAGTCCGATAGCTCCCGTTACTGTAAAAGTACTTCTCATAGGTTTTGGTGCTCCATATTCAATTGGAAATCTAAATTCTTTTTCCGCATTTAAATTATGTGAACTTGTTATGCATATTCCCTCAGATATTTTCTTACTATCAATTAAAGATGCTAATGTAATCAAAGATTCTCCACTTGTCGCGCATGCTGAGTATAACCCTAAATAAGGAATATTTCGATCTTTAAGAGCCATATTTGTTGTAACAATTTGATTAGAAAGATCTCCTCCTACTACAATATTTGGCGTTTTACTTTTCGTTAAATAATTAAGAACCACATTTTGCATTTTTATTTCGGCTTTTTCCACTGTTGACTCATTAAAATAATAATCACTCATAGCAATATCATAATTTTTAAGTTTAGAATTTTTTTCTAAAGGCCCTACTACACTAAACCAATTATTTATATATATATCATTAAAATTAAACATTAATAATCACCTTTAATATTCCAAATACAAACCCACTAACAATTCCATAAAGAAGTACGCATCCGGCTAATTTAAAAATATTAGCGCCTACCCCAGTAATAAGTCCGTCCTTTTTATAATCTAATACGGCACTCATAACGGAGTGCGCAAAACCTGATATGGGAATTATTAGTCCGCATTTAAATTTACTTACTAAATTATCAAATAATCCCATTGCCGTGAGCAAACATGATGTAAATATTACTATTAAAAGTACTATACTTACAGCATCTTCTTTACCAAAATTAAATACATTCATCAAAAGTAATTTTATTATTTCTCCAAATGCTCCAACACATCCACCCATAAAAAAAGCAAGCAAATAATTTTTTCGTTTATCTTCTTTGGGCGTTAACTTATCTACTAAGTTTAAATAATCTTTTCTATTCATAATATCACTAATAGTATTATGAACACATTACGCCGCAATATACTCTTTTATTTTTGCTTTGCCTTTTTGTTCCAATCTTGAAACCTTAACTTGACTAATGCCTAACACTTTAGCGGTTTCCATTTGGGTTAAATCTTCAAAATATCTAATTCTAATAACATCCTGTTCAAGTGGTTCTAAATTTTCTAATGAATCATTTATCATAATTTGTTCATCCATATTAGGCGCAGTGCCAATACATTCCTTAAGCGGTAGACTATCTCCATGAACCGTTTGATATTCTTCTTCTAAACTCAGCATATTAGTTGTTAAAACAATAATTTCATTAATTAACCCTTGATCAATACTCGTAAAATCAGCTATTTCTTCTAGTGAAGGAGTGCGTTCTAATTTAAATGTTAATTCTTTTCTAGCAAGCTGTATTTGTTTATATAAACTTAAATAATATTTACTTAACTTTATATCTCTACTTTTATTTGCTAGTTCATACATTCTACCAAATATATATTTATAAGCGAATACTTGAAAAGAAACATTAAACTCTAATTTAAAATTTCTTTTTGCTTCAATAAGTCCAATTGCTCCTGCTTGATATAAATCGGCTAGTTCAACATTATAAAATTTTTTGGCAATTTTATAAATATAAGGAGTATACTTATCAAATAATTCTTCTTCACTTAAAATATAATCATCCATATTTTATCACCTATATATTAATTATTTTTAATGCAGTTAGTTCATTATCTATTGTTTTAAATTTACTTCTAAAATTAAATTTACTATTACATATTAAAGTATAACCATTATTATTATCGGTTTCCTTAATATGTTTTTCTAAAGACTCAATACCATATTTATCCATTTTATTTAAACAAGCAAGATTAATTACTAAATATTTAATTCCTTGCTCTTCAATAATAGGTGATAAATAATCATTAAGTCCTTTATAGGTATATTTATTTAGTTCTCCTTTTAATCTAACAAACAATATACCTTTACGATACTCCATATTTATTTTTAGCATTTCATCTCCCTCACAATATCAATATAGGTTTATTGTTATATATTTTAAACATGTTCGACAAAACTAT
>CAKOOC010000028.1 GCA_934098375.1 uncultured Bacilli bacterium | reverse complement strand
ATATGGAGCACCAGGAAGAAGAGAAATAGGTCATGGAGCTTTAGGTGAAAGAGCGCTTTTACAAGTTATTCCTTCAGAAGAAGAGTTTCCTTATACAATTAGAGTTGTATCAGAAATTTTAGAAAGTAATGGTTCATCATCACAAGCAAGTATTTGTGCAGGATGTTTAAGTTTAATGGCAGCTGGCGTGCCAATTAAAGCACCAGTTGCGGGTATTGCGATGGGACTTATAACTAATGGTAAAAAATATTCAATTCTTACGGATATTCAAGGTATTGAAGATCATATGGGAGATATGGACTTTAAAGTTGCTGGTACTAAAAAAGGTATTACTGCACTTCAAATGGATATTAAAATTAAGGGTGTTACAAGTAAAATATTAAAAGAAGCTCTAGAACAAGCAAAAAAAGCAAGATTACAAATTTTAGATTTAATGACAAGTATTATTCCAGAACCTAGAAAAGAATTGTCACCTTATGCTCCTAAAATTGAAACAATGATGATTAATCCGGAAAAGATTAAAGATGTTATTGGTCGTGGAGGAGAAATGATTACTAAAATTATTTTAGAATGCTCTCCAGAAGGCGTAAAAACGGTTAATGATAAAGATGCTGTTAAAGTTGATTTAGAAGATGACGGTAGAGTAATCGTTTATCATACTGATAAAGATGTTATCAGAAAAACAATGGAAAGAATTGAAAATATTGTAAGAGAAGTTGAAGTTGGAAAAGTATATACTGGTAAAGTTACAAAAGTAGAGGATTTTGGTTGTTTTGTAGAACTTTGGGAAGGAACAGAAGGACTTGTTCATGTATCACAGCTTGCTAATGAAAGAGTTAATAAACCAAGTGATATTGTTAAAGTTGGCGATGAAATTCTTGTAAAATCTTTAGGATATGATAATCGTGGTAGATTAAATTTATCAAGAAAAGAAGCTTTACCAAAGTCTAGTAAAGATGTAGAATCTAAAGAAGTTACAGAAAAGAAAGAAAAAAAGACTAGAAAACCAAAGAAAGAAAAAAGTGAGTAATCACTTTTTTTGGTATTTATAAAAATGAAAGATATTTGGACCAAAGAAATATATGATAATTACGTAAATGATTTAAAGAGATTGCAAGATTTAAAATATTTAGAGTTTAATAAAGGAATTATACCAAATACGAAAGAAATGATTGGGGTAAGGATGCCTTTACTTAAAAAGAAAGCTAGGGAAATTAGTAAAAGTGATGTGGAATCTTTCATCAATTATTATAAGGGTGAATATTTTGAAGAAACTATGATGCTAGGACTAGTTATTGGTTATACTTTAAATATAAATATTTACGATAAGTATTTAGAATTTTTTTCTAAGGAAATAAGTGACTGGGCAGTTTGTGATGGAAGCGTAAAAGTCATGAAACTTATCAAAAAAGAAAGAAGTCATTTTTATCCTTTTGTTTTAAAAATGTTAAAAACTAATAATGAATATCAAGTAAGACTAGCACTTGTAATACTTCTTAATTATTATATTACAGATGAGTATATCTTAAAATTAATAGAGATTTGTAAGAAAGTTAAATCCGATAAATATTATATAAATATGGCACTTGCTTGGCTAATATGTGAAATGTATATTTTTTATCCTGATTTAGTTGATGTTTTAATAAGCGATAAGTATTTAGATAAATTTGTGCTTAATAAGACTATTTCAAAAATAAGTGATTCATATAGAGTAAGTGATGAATGTAAGAAAAATTTAAAATTAAGAAGAAAAAAATAGACGTAAATAAAATCCTTTGAGGCATCATTAACGTCTATTTTTCATTTTCTCTTAATATAATGGGTGATATAAAAAGTATAATGACTGAGGCAAAGATAATTACAATGAAGTTCGCGGTTAACATTTTTATAAGTTCAGTAATAGTTATTGTTTTATCTACTAAAGTAGGAATGCATGTTATAGGTAAATACATAATTTGATCAAGAATAGATGCGATTAATAAAGAAAGAATAAGACCAATGTATTTATTTGAATTATCTTTAATACCATCATATAGGACAATAAATATATAATGGGATAAAGTATATACAATAATAAATAAGAAAGTGTTTAAAATGTTAGGATAATAAATATGGAGATTATATAAAGTGGTATTTTGAGGTGTGAAAACATTTCTTAAACTTTCAGATACAGCATTTTCACTTGAAATACTACTTATGTTACATAATAAACTGGAAATTAAAATGTAAGTAAATAATAAAAGGACAGATAGAATAATGGATTTTTTACTTTCTAAAATGCCATGTTTTTGATAGATAATTAAGGTTAAAATAAAAGTTAAAGGATATAATAATAAGGATATACTAATATTTAAACTAGGAGCAATATTAATAATTTTTCCTTGAAAAGTGTAGCATAATATTAAAAATATAATTAAAATACTACTGGTATTATTTATTTTTTTCTTCATTTAAAACACCTTTTATTCTTAAATAAATAATATCATATTAGGATGTAAATTAAAAGAAAAAATATTGTTAAAATTATTAAGATGTGTTATATTTATTTTAAATAAAGGTAAAATAATAAGGATGGAAGTGTGTTTATGAAAAAAATGTTGATGTTGCTCTTAACAATGTTACTTATTCCAGCTGGGGTAAAAGCCATGGATACTAAGGAAAGTTTTTATGTTGGTGATAGTGTTTCAGTTGGTATTATTACTGATGAAGAACCTGGAGTTGGTTTTCATGTAATTGCTGATAGTGGCCCTAATGATCAAACAGTAACACTTATATATGATGGTATTTTAGAAGGAAGTAGTACTGTTTATGATGAAATGAATCCAGGCGATAGTCATGATGTGACGGTTAACTTTAATGAATCAATTGCATATCAGGTACTAAATAAAGCAATTAGTAAAGATGGTGCTAAGTGGAGAGTTGAAACAGCAAGCATTTTATCAAAAGATGATTTAACAAAATTAGGTATTACTAAAAATAGTGCAGGAGTATATGAAATTCCTGAAAAATATTCATTTTTAGCTCCAACTAAACTTGATGGTGTTTCTGCTGATGTATATAATTATTGGACAAGTATTTCTGAAGGAAATGACAGCGTTTACTGTGTTACATTAGATGAAAATAATGCAAGTTTAAAAGGTACTTTAGCTACATTACAACTTAAAGATTTAACTAGTATTACAGATAATCCTAAATGTGGAATTAGACCTGTTGTAGTTGTCGATAAAAAATATATTTTATGTAATAATACAAGACCTTCTACTTCAACAACGGAAAAACCAACTACCCCAAGCGAGAATGTTAAAACGGGAGTAGAAGATTATTTACTTCCCCTTGTTTCTATAATTCTTATTGCGGGTATCACAATTGGAGTAACAAAGAAAAAAGAAGTTTTTCAAGATATTTAAAATATAATCAAGCTGGGATATTCCAGCTTTTCTTATGGAAAAAACAATATTAATATGATATACTATCCATAAATCTTTTGGGGGATTTATGGAAAATATTTTACAAAAAAGAATGACAGTTTTAGAAGAAACTAGAAGATTATCTAAAAAAGTGCAGTTAGCAGCTTTAAAATTTGATGAGTATCAACAAGCATATGATGAATTTAAAGAGAAAAAATCTTCGAGTGAAAAAGAAAAACTAGAAATTATTAAGTGTTTGAGAGATTTTTATTATAAGATGTTTAGAAAGACTTTAAATGATTATTATGAAAATGTAAGAAAAAATACCCGTAATAGTGAAACTTTATTTTGTTTTTCTAAAAATAAAAGTTCAAATGGAGAAATGCAAAAATATTACAATTACTTAGATGATACATTTTTTAATTATTATGCAAGTGAGGATAGTGAATCATTATTAAAGGCTATAGATATTAGTGACTTTATAAATTATTTAGATGAAGAAAGCGAAGCATCAATAAGAGAGTTAATTTGGTCTTTAATAAATTATGTAATAATTACATATGATCCTCAATCTTTTTTAGAATTACATACTTTAATAGAACTTATTATAAAAGATGCTAAAAAAGAAAATAAATTTGATATTTTACAAGAGATTAAGGACAAAATGGTAATTTCAGAAAAGCAAATGCAACCATATATTTAGACCAAATGGTCTTTTTTTAAATTCAAAAATAAGTTATAATATTAAATAGAATAAGAGGAGTATATGAGAAAGACATTAATAAGTTTAATTTTTATTGTTATAGTTTTTGTTATTACAACAATAGGAGTTTCTCTATCTTTAATTAATAGTGATAATTATTTAAAAAATTTTAGTATTATTAGTGTAGATAATATTAGTACATCATATCATATTAAATTTGAAAAAGTAAAAGCAGCTAAATATTATGAAGTAGTAATATATAATAATGATAATAAAGATATGTTTTATAATAATGTTTTTTATGATAATGATATAAATATAGATTTAAAGAATATAAAATATAATCAAGAATATATGTTAGTAATTTTTGCTTATGATGAATTAGATGATAGTATAACAGTAAAAAATCCTTATGTGTTTACTTATCATGAGCCAACATTTAGTAATAATAATAGTTTGGTTCTGGAAGATAATGTTGATTATTATTTAAATATAGATGGAGATATTAAGGCTAAGGATTATTTAATTACAATTAATGATGGAAATTATGTTTTAAAAAAGGAAAAATTAAATAGTAATGAGTATATTATATCTTCTAAATTATTTAGTGGTTCTAATCAAAAATTAACGGCTAAGATTTATAATGGCAAAAGTGTTGTTAATGAAATTGATTTATATAATAATTTAAGTCCGATTAGTGATTTGAAAATAACAATGCCAAGTGAAGGAAGTACACTTGATTATAATGATGTAACTGTAGATTTTGAAGGCGGAGAAAATGCGACTAAGTATGTAGTACTAATTTACAAAGGAGATTTATTACTTAAGGAAACAGCGATATCCGACCATAGATTTATTATTAGTTCAGAGTTTTTTAATAAAAGTGAAACTTATAAGATAAAAATAAAAGCATATTATGATGGTTATGATAATTATACTAAGGAAGCAGAAGTTTCTTTTAAAATGAATGAAAAAGATACTTTGAAGCCAGCTTTTATTAATTTAAATTATAAATATGTTTCAAGTGGTAGCAAAATTATTATTAATAATCCTAATAAAGATGGAAAGATTTATTATACTTTGGATGGAAGTAATCCAGTAGATAATGGTATTTTATATGAAGAACCAATTGAAGTTACGAAAAATGTTCTTTTAAAAACAGTTATTAAAGAGAAGAAGAAAAATGATAGTTTAGTAAGTGAGTATAATATAAATGTTGGTAATAAGAAAGAATACCGTGTTTATTTAAGTCCATCTAATCAAAGTGGTAATGTAGGAGTTAAAAGCGTTGGTTATACTAATGAAATGGCTGAGATGAACGATTTATCAGATTATATTGAAGCTCGCTTAAAAGAAATGGGTGTTAAAGTTTATAGGAATAATCCGAATGGTAATATTAATTTGTGGACAGCTGATTCAAGATTTTATGGAGCAGATGTGCATTTAGCAGTGCATTCAAATGGAAGTACTGATCATACAGCGAGTGGAGTTGAAACATGGATTAATGATGAATCGTGTGCAGCTTATGATTTAGGTAATATTATTCAAAATGATTTATTTAGTATATATTATGATAAAGATAATCCTACTAAAAATAGAGGAGTTAAATATGCGAATGGATCTTTAGGAGAAGTTAATACAAGATTTGTTCCTTTAGGAGTTTTAGTAGAAATTGCACATCATGATAATTTAGAAGATGCTTCATGGATAATGACAAATAAAAAACTTATAGGGGAAACGATAGCAAATTCTATTTTAAAATATTTTGGCATAATTTGACGAATTTAAGTATAAAAATTTATTATGTGCTATGCTATTAATGGTGATAAAAATGAACGATATTTTTAATAAACTTATTAGTAAAACGGAAAATACAATAGTGTATTATGATCTTATCTTAATTAAGCATAGCCTTGACAAAACTAGTAACAAATAATAAAATATATTAAGTAAGAAGGTGGTAAATTTGATGGATGATAAGTATTATTTGACTCCACAGGAAATTCTAGAACATGATTTTAAAATTGATGCTAGAGGTTATCGTATGCAAGAAGTAGATAAATTTCTTGATATGGTAATTAGAGATTATACCGAATTCTTACGTACAATAAAAAAACTTGAACAAGACAACGTAAATTTAATTGAAGATAATAGAAAGCTTCAAGCGGAATACCGCAAACTTAAAATGGCAATAGATGCCGCCAATGATAGTGGAACAGTGGGTTCGGGAAATGTTGATGTTTTAAGAAGATTATCTAATTTAGAAAAAATAGTTTACGGAAAAGAATAATATCATAGGCAAACGCTGCATATATGTGTAGAGGAAAGTCCATGCTCGCAAAATCTGTGATGATTTTAGTGTTTGTGCTAAGGGAATAAATAACCTTAGGTAGTTTTACTAACGGCTTCGAGGTAACCTTAAATGGTTATATTAGATATAAAAGTGCCAAAGAGACGAGTATACTGGGAAACTGGTATAGTGGAACGTGGTAAACCCCACAAGCGAGAAACCCAAATTTTGGTAGGGGAACTTTTTTAAAGCGAATGATAAGTTTTAAAAAGGTGCTAGTAATAGTAAGATAAATGTTTGCCACCCTTAAAGGGTACAGAACATGGCTTATTTGATATTATTGTTTTTTTTATTAAAGAGGTGACATTTTATTAATAATATAGGTGACGTACTTAAAGGTACAAGGGAAATGTCAGGGGTTAGTATAGAAGAAGTTAGTAAAGATTTAAACATTCCAGTGATATCTTTAAAACAAATTGAAGAAGGTAATATTGGAGCGTTTAAAGATATATTTGAATTAAAAAAATATATTATGGAATATGCAAAATATTTAGGACTAGATAGTGATGAAGTAATAGATGAATTTAATGAGTATTTATTTGAGAAAACATCGAAAATACCAATGAATGAAATAAAAAAAGCTGCGATAGATACTAGAAAAGCAGAACAAGAAGAAGAAAGAATTGCTTCGCCTTATACTAAGTTAGTACCAATTGCTAGTAATAAACATTTTGTAATAACAATTGTGGTTGTTGTTATATTAGTTATACTTGCAATTATATGGAGTATTAAGCAGATTACGATTGGTAATATGACAACGAATGTGTTAAGTTATTTTAATAAGTAGGAGGAATCAATATATGAATTTACCGAATAAGATTACAATGGGAAGAATAGTTTTATCTATTATAATATTAATTATTATGCTTTTTCCTTGGTATGATGTTGGATATGAATTTCCTAAATATTTAGTGATGGGTAAAGTCACTTTAGATTTGAAGTATATTATATGTGGAATTTTATTTATTATTGCTTCAGTTACTGATTTTTTGGATGGTAACATTGCTAGAAAAAGAAATATTGTGACAGATTTTGGAAAAGTAATGGATGCAATTGCTGATAAGATTTTAGTAAATGGGGTTTTAATTATTTTAGCGTGTGATGGTGTTTTGCCAGTTGTTATACCAGTTATTATTATAACTAGGGATACAGCGGTTGATTGTGTTAAAATGATTGCTGGATCAAAAGGCAAAGTTGTAGCAGCTTCTATTTGGGGAAAACTTAAAACTATTTGTATGATGATTGGACTTTCATTAGTATTTTTTGCGAATTTACCGTTTGAATTATTTAATGTTAGTTTAGGCTATTATTTAGTTTTAGTAGCTACAGTTCTTTCAATTTATTCAGGAATTCAGTATTTTATTTCTAATAAAGAATTTATATTTAAAAAAATTTAATTTAAAGTGCTTAAATACGGCACTTTTTTAATTTTGCCAATTTTTAAAATTTGCCGAACAATTATTCGAGAAAAGTGTTGACTTTTGAATATTAATATATTAAAATTAACTTGTAAGAGAAAGAAATAGGTGAATTTAACTTGAAAAGTATTGATGTAAAAGATAAGGATAAAGCTTTAGAGCAAGTTCTTGCTGATATTGAAAAACAATTTGGTAAGGGTGCAATAATGAAGCTTGGTAGTAGTGAACATATGGAAATTGATGTTACACCATCTGGTTCATTGGGCCTTGATATAGCTTTAGGTGTTGGTGGTTTTCCTAAAGGAAGAATTATTGAAATATATGGACCAGAATCTTCTGGTAAAACCACAATAGCATTGGAAGCAATTGCAGAAGTGCAGAAAGAAGGTGGCAGAGCTGCTTTTATTGATGCTGAACATGCTTTAGATCCTGTATATGCTAAAAAATTAGGCGTAGATATTGATGAACTATTATTAAGTCAACCAGATACTGGTGAGCAGGCTTTAGAAATTTGCGAAGCTTTAGTAAGAAGTGAAGCTGTAAATATAGTAGTAATAGACTCTGTAGCTGCATTAGTTCCACAAGCAGAAATTGAAGGAGAAATGGGAGATTCTCATGTTGGACTTCAAGCAAGATTAATGAGTCAAGCTTTAAGAAAATTATCAGGCACTATTAATAAAACTAAAACAACTGCAATATTTATTAATCAGTTAAGAGAAAAAGTTGGTGTATTATTTGGAAATCCAGAAACCACGCCAGGTGGCAGAGCCTTAAAATTTTATTCTACAATTAGACTTGATATAAGAAGAGGTGAACAAATTAAATTAGGTGATAGTGTTGTTGGTAATAAGACAAATATTAAAGTAGTTAAAAATAAAGTGGCACCTCCTTTTAAAACAGCAGTAGTAGATATTATGTATGGAGAAGGTATTAGTAAGACTGGTGAATTAGTCGATTTAGCAAGTAGTAAGGATATTATTAATAAATCTGGTGCTTGGTTTAGTTATAATGGCGAGAAAATTGGTCAAGGCAGAGAAAATGTTAAACAATATTTGAAGGATAATCCAGCATTAATGGAAGAAATTGAAAACAAGGTTAGAGAGGCTTATCAAATTACTATTAAAAATAAAGAAAAGAAGAATTAATTATAAAACACACCGTTTTATAATTTTTTTCTCTTATTCTTGATTATTTAACAAAATAACTTTATAATAAAAGTATAGATATTATGAAAGTAATTTTCTATGATAGAAAGTGGAGGAACATTATGGATTTTAATGCAGCTTCCATTTTAACTCTTTTTATTGGACTATTACTTGGTGGTGGCACTATCTATGCAATTATTATATTAACTGGTGCTGGTGCTGGTAAAAAGGCTGAAAAAATAATAAGTGATGCTAAAAAAGAAGCTGATAAAGCTAAAAGAGATAGTATCATTGAATTAAAAGAAGAAACTTTTAAATTAAAACAGGAGGCAGATCGCGAAGTCAAAGAAAGAAAGTTAGAAGCTGAAAAAGCTGAAGAAAGACTTATGCAACGTGAAAAATCTCTTGATAAAAGAGAGGAAATGCTTCAAAATAGAGACAACTTATTAGAACAAAAAGATCAAAATTTAAATAATCTTCAAAAAGCAATACAAGAAAAAGAATTAAAAATGGATGAACTTCTTAGAGAAGAAATGGATAATTTAGAAAAAATTTCTAAGCTATCAAAAGAAAAAGCTCATGACTTAGTTATGGAAAAAGTTGAAACTAGTATGAGTAAGGAAATAGCTGAATTTATCAAGGATAAAGAAGCAGAAGCTAAACTTGAAGTTGATAAAAAAGCAAAAAGTTTATTAGTAGATGCGATGGAAAAATATTCAAATGATGTAGCATCTATACAGACAGTTACAACTATTAGTTTACCTAGTGATGAAATGAAGGGAAGATTAATAGGTAGAGAAGGACGTAATATTCGTACTTTTGAAGCTGTAACAGGGGTTGATTTGTTAATTGATGATACTCCGGAAGCCATTGTTATTTCAACATTTGATCCTTTTAGAAGGGAAATTGCTAAGGAAACTATTGAAACACTTATAAAAGATGGACGTATTCATCCAACGAGAATTGAAGAAATATATGATAAAGTATGTAAGGATATGAATACAAGAGTTACAGAAATTGGTAATGAAGCAATTTATGAATTAGGAATTACTAAAATTGATCCTAGTCTAGTAAATTTAATTGGTAAATTAAATTTTAGAACTAGTTATGGTCAAAATGCTTTAAAACATTCAATTGAAGTTGCTAATCTTTGTGGGATTATGGCTGGTGAATTAGGTGAAAATGTAATACTTGCTAAAAGAGCCGGACTATTACATGATATTGGTAAAGCAATTGATTTTGAAATGGAAGGTAGTCATGTTGAGATTGGTGCTGATTTAGCAAAGAAATATGGTGAAAGTGAAGTAGTATTAAATTCAATTTTATCTCATCATGGAGGAACAGAACCAAAAAGTATTATTGCGGTTTTAGTATCAATTGCGGATACATTATCAGCAGCAAGACCAGGCGCAAGAAATGACTCTATGGAAAATTATATTAAACGTTTAGAAGACCTTGAAAATATTGGTAATAGTTTTGATGGTGTAGAAAAAACTTATGCAATGCAAGCGGGACGTGAAGTGAGAGTTATTGTAAAGCCAGATGAAGTTGATGATTTAACATCATTTAAAATTGCGAGAGAAATGAAAGATAAAATTGAAGCTGAAATGCAATATCCAGGAACCATTAAAATTACAGTAATAAGAGAAACAAGAGCTTTAGAAGAAGCAAAATAAAACTATCAAGATTCTTGATAGTTTTTATATTCTTTAAGAAAGTAATCGTCGGTCATACCAGCTATGTAGTCGATAACTTTTCTTTCATCAGTGGTATTTTTTAAATAATTTTCATCCATACTATTTAAGTACATTTTGAAGATATTATGATTTTTATCTTCTTTTTTTATTGTATCTAAAAGTTTATCAAAAAGAAAGTTAAACATATATTTATAATTTTCTAGTTCTTCTTTAGTATGACACTTTTCATAAATATTTTTATAATTAAATGCTTTTAACTCTTTAATAGCCACAAATATTTCATTGCTAACAGATATGTAAGATTTTCCTTCACTATTTTTTATAACATCTAAAATAATGGTATTAACTATATCGTGATTAGTAGAGCCTAAAATGCTTTTAATATTATCAGGAATAATATTTTTATCAAACATGCCAATTCTTTCCGCGTCTTCAATGTCTCTTCCTAGATAAGCAATGATGTCAGATAATCTTACAACACAGCCTTCTAAAGTCATGGGAACCAAGGTTTTAGTGTATCCTTTGATTTTATAACAATTCAAGTAATCAGTTAAGAAATCTTTAACGCTTTTCTTTTTGTGTTTATACTTGTGAAGTTCTAATTCTCCATTGTGACATAAAATTCCATCAAGAACTTGCACCGTTATATTTTTTCCTTTACCATTTTCTTCTAAAGTCATAAGTTCTCTTACACTTTGAACATTATGATTAAAATAACCTTCATTGTGTTTTAGAGATATCTCATTTAAAATTTTTTCGCCTTCATGACCAAAAGGAACATGACCTAAATCATGGCCTAAACTAATAGCTTCAATTAAATCTTCATTTAAAGATAGGGCTCTACCAATAGTTCTGGCAATTTTACTTACCAATTGAACGTGGACCATTCTTTTAGAAATATTATCGTTATCATTTAAAGAAAAAACTTGAGTTTTGTCCATATAACGAGTATAAGAACAACTATGAATGATGCGATCAATATCACGATAATAATTAGGTCTAATATCAGGAATATATTCCTTTAATCTAATAGCGTCTTTGTCAAATGTTGCATACTTTGAATAATAATTTTCTTGTTTAAGCATTGTTTTTTTTATATCCATAATAACTCCTTATTTGTTAAATACATATTTATAATAATTTGTTTCCAAAATATTTTTTGATATGACATATTTGTTATAGACAATAGTATTTATTTTATCTATATAATTTTCTTCTAATTCTTCATCTGTAAATGGAGTGAATTTTTTAGTGGCAGCATTATATTTACCTTTATCTGTAATCCATGAACGGTCATTTAAAATGACTAAACCGTCTTCATTTGATGATAATATATCTCTTCCCATTAAAAGTCTTGAATCAAAGTTGACTCCAAAGAGATTTAATATAGTTGGTAGGATATCTAAACTTTCGGCATACTTATCTACTTTTATAGATTTTTCCATTTTACTGTTCCAAATAATTAAATTGTTTTTGTGAATATCAAATTTGTCATCATTTATATCCATGACCTCTTTTATTTGGTTAAGGGTAAGTCCATAGGGATAGTGATCAGCCGATAATACAATGACAGTATCATCTAAAATGCCTTTTTGTTCTAATTTAGCAAGTAATGTTTCTAAAGCGGAATCTAGTTCTTTTTGACTAGCAATATAGGCTTTAATAGCAGTGCTATAATTGGTGTTTTCAACTAAAGACTTATTTTTGTATGCCATATTATTTCCGCCGAAGTTATATTCTAAGTGGCCTGATATGGTCATATAGTAGGTCATAAAGTGCTCACTATCAGAATACATATCAAATGTTGAATTAATCATTTCTAAATCACTTTGAGGCCATTTTTTGCAGTTCATAAGTTTTTCTAAACCATTTCCGCATGCCATATAAGTGTATCCCATATTCGGATGGGAAAGGTGTCTATCATAAAATTTGTAAGTTCCGTCATGAAAAGCATAGGTAGTATATCCCATTTCTTTAAATACATTACCATAAGTATAAGGTAAATAATTGTTACTTGATTTGTAAAAACTCCACACACTTTCTTTAGGAAGTAGGCTAGTTAAAGATACATATTCACCATCGGATGTGCTGACATAATATATAGGAGAATAGAAGTTAGAAAAGTTAAAACCAGTATTTACTAATTTGTACAAAGTGGGGGTTAATTCTTCATTAACAGCGATAGGATTCCAGGCTTCGGCTACAAGTACGATTAAATTTTTCCCTTTAAACATACCAGTATATTCATTTTTTTCGCTAGGAGTAGAAGCACTCATATATTCATGAATTTTTATTATTTCTTTATTTGTTTCATTTTCAATAAGTGAAGTAAAATCAATATCTTCTTTATTATATTTTTTAGGTTTATTATTAGATGATGCTGAGTTATCACTATTGTTAGGTTCTTTACTAACTGTTATAAAATCTTCTTCAAAGTTAGTAATAGTTCTTTTTAAATCTAGACGCATGGTTGTTAAAATACCAAAGGTTTGAGCCATAGAATTAGGAACGTGTTTATTAAAATATAAATTTTTAGCACTATAAATTTCTTCATTATCTAAATTAAGAGATAATTTTTTATAATTTCGAAAATTTATTAGTTTGACTTTTCTTAATATCAATAATTCTTCTGTTTTTGCCCATTTTTTCCACCTTAACCTTTTACAGTATTCCTATACATACAATATAATTA
>CAKOOC010000027.1 GCA_934098375.1 uncultured Bacilli bacterium | reverse complement strand
CTAATGAAAGTAATGGTTTTAAAGAATCAACAACGTTAGATACAAATAAAACAACGACTTTAACTTATGTTGTTAAAGAAGGAAATAAAATTACAGGCAAAACTTTAAATTATAAGATTCCACAAGTAAAAGGTTTTTTAGGTAATCTTAAATTCAATAAAAAATCAAGTTATCAGAATAACATATTACAAGGAACTACTTTTGTGCTTGTACATGATAAAGATTGTGATTGTCATAGTGAATTAAAACATATGAATGATGATTTTTCTTTAGAAGCGACATCTACATCTAATAGTGATTATAATGTAATATTTAATAATATACCTTCTGGTCATAGTTATAAATTATATGAAAAATCTACTGATGAGTATCATGAAATAAATACAAAAGAATATAATGTAATTGTTTCTTATGGAAAAACAACAGTAGAAGATTTTAGTAATACAGTAATAAACAATTATAAAACTAAAAATTTAACTATTTTAAAAAAGGTTGAAGGTGTAAAGTCTACTAAGAGTTTTGCTTTTACAATCGAGGCAACTTATCAAAATGAGCCATTAACTGGTACTTATAATGTAATAAAGAATGGTAATGTTAATGATACTATTACGTTTACTACAGATGGTAAGGCGACATTTACGCTTAAAAATAATGACACAATTCAAATTTTAGAATTACCTTATAAGATAGAATTTACCATTAAAGAAAATAATAACGAGGGATTTGTTGTTAAATATCAAATTAATGATGGAATAATTCAGTTTTATAAGGATAAAGATTTAAATAAAAATAATTTAGAAAATGATATGACAATAACATTTATCAATGCTTCTGGTTACGAATTACCGGCTACTGGTAGTAGTGGCATGTTAATTTTGACAATAATAGGTTCATTATTAGTAATAATGCCTATATTGTATATATCAATTAATGCATTTAAGAAAGCTGACAATTAGGGCATTAATGGAAAAAAATCATGGGAGGAATTGGAAAAAAATGAAAAATATTAAGAGATTATTAAGTTTAGCAGTCTTATTTGTTATGGCATTAGTGCAAATGAATCCTTTATCAGTAAGTGCTGCTTCAAATGGTTCAATTACAATTAATAAAGCAATTGTAGGCGAAACTTATAGTATCTATAAAGTATTAAAATTAGAAACATATGATGCTACTTACAATCATTACATTTATAGAGCTACAGAAGAATTTAAACCATTTATTGAAAGTGCTGATGGACAAAAATATTTAACTGCTCAAAATGGAAATAACACTGGAGATACATTCTATGTATGGAATGGTGAAAATACAGATTCTAGAGTTCAAGAATTTGCTAAATTAGCAATGAAGTATGCAGAAGATCATACTATTAGGGCAACTGATTTTAAAGTTGCAGATACAACAACTGTTTCATTTACTGGTTTAGATTTAGGTTATTATTTAGTTAGTTCTACTACTATTAAAGATGGTACTAAACTACTTAGTTTAACAACTACTAAGCCTGGTGCTATAACAAATGAAAAAAACACTAAAAAACCTGATGTAGATAAGAAAGTTCTAGAAGGCGAAGTATACGGAACTGTTAGTGATGCTAGTATTGGAGATACTGTACAATTCAAGGCAACTGTAATTACTGGTGCTGGTTATGGAAAGTATGTTCTTTACGATAAAATGGATGCTGGTTTAACATTCAATAGAGATTCTGTAGTAGTTAAAATTGGTGATAATGTTGTTGATTCAAGTAACTATGCAGTAAGCGAAAATGTACAAGATTATACTTTTACTGTAGCATTTAAAGATGAATTTATTGCTAAACAACCATTAAATACAAATATTGATGTTTATTACACTGCTGTATTAAATGAAAATGCTGTAATTGAAGGCGATGGCAATTTAAATGAAAATCAATTAAAATATGGTGAAAATCATGAAACTGATAGAAAACAAACAGTTACTTATACATATGCATTTGATTTAGTAAAAACTGATAAAGATAAGAAGCCTTTAGATGGTGCTGAATTCAAATTATATGCTGCAAACGGAAATGAAATTGCAGTTGTATTAGATGAAAATGCAACTACTCCAAATACATATAGAGTTGCTGTAACTGGTGAAACAGGAGTATTAATTAAAGCAGGAAAAGCAACAATTAATGGTTTAGATAAAGGAAACTATCAATTAGAAGAAATTACTGCTCCAACTGGATACAATAAATTAACTAGTAGAGTTAACTTTACTATTACTGGAAAAAATGCAAATACTACTTACGCAAGAGTAAGCGTAGACGTAATTAACTATACTGGTTCAGAATTACCAGAAACAGGTGGTTTTGGTACAACATTATTTGTTACTTTCGGATCACTTTTAGTTATTGGATTTGGTTTACTATTAGTAACAAAATTAAGAGTTTATAAAGAAAATTTATAATTCTTAAATAAAAAAAGTCAGCAAACTTTTATAGTTTAGGGAAAGATAAAATAATATCTTTCCCTAGATATAAATTTATAATTAAGTAAGTTAAAGTAAAAAAGAAAGGTAAAAGAATTATGAAAAAACGTAAAACTACAAGAATTATGGTATTATTTTTTTTCATAGGGCTTTTAATACTTTTTTATCCTACACTTAGTAATTATTATAATGAAAAGAATCAATCAAAATCAATTTATACTTATGAAAGTATTATTGATAAATATGATGAAGAAAAGTTTCAAACATTAAAGGAAGAGGCGATAAGTTACAATAAAAAGTTATCTAGTTTAAAAGAACCATTACTTACATATAAAAGTTTAAAAAATTATAAGAAAACTTTAAATGTTAATAATGAAGGAATGATGGGTTACTTAACTATAGATAAAATAAAAGTAGAACTTCCTATCTATCATGGAACAAGCTCAAGTGTTTTAAATTCAGCAGTAGGGCACTTAGAGGGAACTAGTTTGCCAGTAGGAGGAAAAGGAACTCACAGTGTTTTATCAGCACACAGAGGATTACCTTCGGCTAAACTATTTTCAGAATTAGATAGATTAGAAATAGGAGATACTTTTAAAATAACAATTTTAAATGAAGTTCATATTTATGAAGTTGATAAAATAGAAATAGTTAAACCATCTAATAGTAGTAGTTTAAAGATAGATAAAAATAATGATTATGTAACACTTTTAACTTGCACTCCTTATGGTATTAATACTCATAGACTTTTAGTTAGAGGAAAAAGAGTATTAAAAGAAACAAAAAAAGTATATATTACAACAGAAGGATTTAAAATAAATAAACTTTTGGTAATACCAATTATTGCGGTGCCAATAATATTACTACTGCTTTTACTAACACTTATTAAACCTGTAAAAAGGGTTAATATAAATAAATATAATGAATTTCTTTATCCGAATGGAAAAGATTATATTGGGAGGTAAATATGAAAAAGATTAGTTTATTTTTAGTATTATTTTTAAGTTTAATACTTAATGTTAATGCGGATGCTAAAACAAATAATCTAGTTGATTTTAATAAGAAAGGATCATTAGAGATTACTTTATCAGAAAAAGAAGATAATTCTAAAATTAACGGAGCGGAGATTACTATTTATAAAGTAGCAGACGCTAAAGAGAAAGATCATAATTTAGTATTTCAATATGTAGATAATTTTAAATGTAGTGCTTCATTAGATAATTTAGAATCTAAAGAACTTACTAATGAATTTAATAAATGTATAGATGATAATAGCATTAGTTTTAAAAAAGTTACTAATAAGGATGGTAAAGTAACATTTAATAATTTAGATTTAGGCTTATATATTGTTAAACAAACTAATAAAGTTAAAGGTTATTCTCAAATTAGTCCTTATTTAATAAGTATTCCTAAAGTTTTAAATAATGAATGGACATATAATATCGTTTCTAAACCAAAAACTGAAATATTAAAGTTAATTGATTTATCAGTAACTAAAGTATGGAATACTAAAAATAGTAATAAAAATGATAAAAATAATTTACCTAGTTATATTGAAGTAGCATTACTTAAAGATGAAATTGAAATAGATAGAGTTTTATTAAATTCAGCAAATGATTGGAAATATACTTGGGAAGATATGGCTAAAAGTGATGGCTATAGTGTTAAAGAAGTAAAAGTTCCAAAAGGTTATACAGTTAGTTATCAGGAAATAGAGAATGGTTTTATTATTACGAATACAACAAGTTTAGTACAAACAGGACAACTTACTTATTTAGTTTTAATAATTGGCGGCTTAGGTTTAGTTTTGACAATTAGTGGTATTCTTTATAATAAAAAGGAAAATAATGAATAAAACTGGTAAGATATTAATTTATTCAGGGATAACTTTATTGGTTATTTCTTTTTTGCTAGCGGTTTATTTTAAATGGGAAGATTGGTATTCTTTAAAGGCATCTCACAGTGTTATGGAAAAAATGATTTCTAAAGCTAAAAAAGAAGATGTTTATGAAGATAATGGGTTTAAGGTAATAAAAATAGAAGGAATAGAATATATTGGATATATTGAAATTCCTAGTTTAGGTCTTAATTTACCAGTTACTAACGGATATTCTTATGCTACTTTAAAGAAAACCCCGGCTTTATATTATGGAAATATAGATAGTAATTTTGTTATTTGTGGTCATTCTTATAAAGCACATTTTGGTAATTTATATAAATTAAAACCAGGAGATAAAGTTAATTTTATTGATGTTTTAGGAAATAAATATACATATGAAGTAGAAGAAACTGAAGAACTTAAACCAACAGAAATAAAAGAAATGATTGAAAGTGAATTTGATTTAACTTTATATACTTGTACTAAAGATAGTATGAATAGGGTAACAGTTAGATGCAATAGAATATAAGGGCACATAAGTGCTTTTTTCATGTATTAATTAATTAGTAATTATAAAATGATAAAGGCTTTTTTAGAGGCTTTTTGCGGTGATAAGTGCTTTTAGGGATTGACAAATAAGTTCTACTGAAAGAGAGATTGTTTTAGTTTTAAGTGCTTCAAATAGTATGAAAGATGATAGTAAATTTGAATATTTAAAAACGGTTGCTACTAATCTAGTAACAAAATTGTTAAGTGATACTAATAATAAGAATAAAATTGGTATTGTTTAATATAAAACAAAAATTATTAAAAAAAGTCCATCATTATCTAGTGACTTAAATGTAGTAAAAAATTATAATAACGCTAGAATGGACAGTAAAGATGAAAAAAACAAGTAGGTACTGATTATGCTACAGAAGCTAAAGAAATTGAAGATTATGAATTATCTGAAGTTAAAGGTAAGAGACCAGAAAATATACTAAAGAAGATACTGTTGTAACTTATGTATATGAATTTGTTAAAGGTACAAGTGATGGAGAAGATCTAATGTCAGAACCAAAACCAGAAGTTTAATTGTACTAGCAATTTTAAAGAAGAAATTTAATTAGTTTCTTCTTTTTTTGTATTTATAAAATTAATTATCTTTTAGGAAAATATGTTATAATAACTATTATTAAGAGGTTTTTATGGATCAAGAAAAGATTGGGAAAAAGATTAAAAGTCTTCGTGATAGATTAAATTTGTCTCAAGGGGAGTTTGGTGAAAAATACGGCGTAAGTGCCCAGGCAGTTAGTAAGTGGGAAAGAGGATTATGTTTACCGGATATTTATTTATTAAAGCAAATAGGTAAGGATTTTGATATTTCACTTGAAGAACTCTTAGATGGTGAAGAAGAAAATAAGAAAAAGGTAAAGAGTAGAAAGCTGATTTATAACCTTATTTTTGTATTTATTATTTTGATTATTGGTATTTTAGGGTTTGTGCTTTCACAAAGAAATAATGAATTTGAATTTAAAACCTTAACAACTACTTGTGATGATTTTAATATTTATGGAGTAGTTGCTTATAATAAAAACAAGTCTTCTATTTATATTTCAAATATTAATTATTGTGGAGGAAACGATAATAATTTATATAAAAAAATAGATTGTTCTTTATATGAAATTCATGAAAATGTAAGAACTGTTATTAGTAATTTTAATAGTACGAAAGAAATGAAATTAGAAGAATTTTTAAAAAATGTTTCATTTAAAATAGATAATTATGATAAAATGTGTAAGGATTATTCTAAAGAAAATTTATTTTTAGAGATTAAGGCTACTTTAAAAAATGAACAAATTATAACTTATGAAATACCACTTTCTTTAGATAGCAGCTGTGGATGTGAAGAGTGGAAATAATAAAAATTGCAGAGTTTATGGTTAATACCATAGACTTTTTATATGCACGATATTAACTTGACATGGGGGGGGTTATTAGTACAATTAAATAGAAAATATCGGGTGAAATTGTGAATGAAAGATGTTAAAAAAAATAATGTGATTATTGTAATGTTTATAGTAGTTTTAACAATGGTAATTGGGATAGGTTTATCATATGCATTCTTTTCAGCTAGAATAAGTGGAGAAGAAAGTGAATCAACTATTGTAATGGAAGCTGGAAGTTTATCTATAGAATATGCCGATTTATCTAATGCTATAACGGTATCGAAAATATATCCTAAGGAAGATGCTTGGGTAACTAAAGAATTTAAAGTAACCGGCAAAAATACAACAGATTTAGTATTATTTTATAAAATAAAAATAGTCTTAGATAATAACGAATTTGAAGGCTTAGGCTTAAGTTATAGTTTAGAAAGTAAAAACACAGGAAATAATGGAAATATTATCCCAAGTATAAGTAAAGAATATATAGGAAAAGATGATGTTAATTTAGGTCAAGGATATTTTGTTAATACAGGAAGTACATCAAAAGAACATAAGTACACATTAAAAATATATTTCAAAGAAAATGGTGAAGATCAAAATTATTTACAAGGAGCTAAATTTGCTGCCCATATAGAAATAGAGGCAGGAGATAAAGTTGTGACATTAACACCAAAAGGATGGGACGAAGCAGGAAGTGGAACCCTACTTGCAGGAATAAAAGCTAATTATCCCACAGTAATGCAGCCGTTAACCAATCCAGGAAAAGAAGGATCCCCTGCAAAAGAAGCAGTACTAGCAGGAGCAGTTGATGACTATGGGATGAGTTATTATTTTAGAGGAAATGTAACGAATAATTATGTACAGTTTGCAAACAAATGCTGGAGAATCGTACGTGTAACTGGGGATGGCTCCATCAAATTAGTACTACATAATGATAATGTAAATAAAGTATCTAGTCCATGTGATACAGCAAACAATAATACAACAGCAGCCTTTGCTAGATATAGTGGAACAACATATACAACAAAATATAATGAACAAACAAATGATAATGCTTATGTAGGGTTTATGTATGGAACTGCTGGATCAAGTAAATATGCCGAAACTCATGCAAATATAAATAAAAGTACCATTTTACAGAACTTAGAAACATGGTATAAAAACAATTTAGCAACATATGAAAGTAAATTAGCAGATACCATCTGGTGTAATGATAAAAGTACAAAAACTAATCAAACTATAACAAGGGCAAGTTTAAATATCACAACTAATAAATTAAATAAGAGTGTTGGCACTCTTCCAGGACTCGGATCTGGAACAAATAGTACATTATATAGTGTAAGACAAAGGGTAAGAACAAATTATTATTATACAGATACTTCAAATAAACGATATGGAACTGCAGGTACTGGTCCAACATTAATATGTCCATTAGATAATGACGGAGGAAAATTGTCTAAGTTCACCGTAAAAGATACTATAAATGGCAATGGCGCATTAGATTATAAAGTTGGTTTACTTACAGCGGACGAAGTATTATATGCTGGAAATATAGATTATTATGGATATCAAGCATTAAATTATAATAATTCATCGATAAATAATTATTTAAGAGAGAATGCTACAAGTAGTTGGTATTGGTTCTTTTCGCCTTATAGCTTCAATGGTGACGCCAGCGTGCTTGGCGTGGGTGGCGATGGCTATGCCAGCTACAATTTGGTGGCGGGCACGTTCGGTCTTCGTCCGGCAGTTTCTCTTACGAGTGCAACGACGATATCAGGTGGAAATGGCACCTCATCAAATCCGTTTGTAATAAATTAATTTAAAGTCTTTGTTTACAAATATTTAAAATTAGAGTATATTAAAATTATGGGAGGGAAATATGAAAACAAAATTTAAATATATACTAATTGTACTAATATTATTAGCGGTAGTTGGTGGGATATATTTTTTTGTAAAAAATAAAAGTAATGATAATAATGATGAACCTAAATTAAGTGATAATGTTAAATTTACTAAAGAATATAGTGATGTGCCACTTGATAATGTTTTTGTATATAGAGATGCAAAAAGTATTATTAAAATAATGAGAAATGGCACTGGCGTGGTTTATTTAGGTTTCCCGGAATGTCCTTGGTGCCAAGCTTATGTTAAATATTTAAATGAAACTGCTAAAGAAGTGGGAATTGATAAAATATACTATTATAATATTTTAGAAGATAGAAAAAGTAATAATGCAACTTACCAAGAAATTTTAAGTATATTAGCTGATAAATTGCAAAAAGATGATGAAGGGAATCCGAGAATATTTGTTCCAAACGTATCTTTTCATGTAAAAGGAGAGGTAATTGGAAATGATTATGAAACTTCATTAGATACTGATAATAAAAAAGATCCAAGTGAATATTGGACTGATAAAGCAGTTAGTAATTTAAAGAAAAAATTAACTAAATATATGAATGAAGTATTAAAAGAAACTTCAAAATGTACAGATTGTAACAAATAAAATGTTCGGAATTTTTCGAATGTTTTTTTATAGGTGGAATATGGATAAAAATGAAAAAAGAAAAGAATATTTAAATATAAGGAAAAATGTTGCTAATAAAGAAGAAAAATCTTTGATAATATGTAATAAGATACTTTTAAATGAAAAGTTTAAAAATTCTAGAGTTGTAGCACTTTATTTTAGTGCGGGAAGTGAAGTTATGACAACAGAACTTATAAAAGAAAGTATAGCTTTAGGAAAAACTGTTTGCTTACCAAAGGTTATTGGTCCACACCGAATGATGTTTTATAGGGTAGCTAGAGATGAAAAATATTATTTAAGTGATTATAATATTAATGAACCGCTTGGTGAGATAGAAAAAATTGTAGATAAAATGAATATTGATTTAATGATTGTTCCGGGAGTTAGTTTTTCTTTGTGTGGGGCAAGGCTTGGATATGGTCAAGGTTTTTATGATTATTATTTAGAAAATACTAATATATATAAAATAGGTATTTGTTTTAAAGAACAAATATGTAATAATTTGGTTGTAGATAAAACAGATATATTCATGGATGAAATTATTACAAATTAAAAACTACTTTTTAGGTAGTTTAATTTTTTAGTTCTTTTGTTAGTTTATCATGTTCAGTTGTAATCTTAGTTTTAGTGGCATTTTCTAGGGTGTACCAAGATTTATTATAAGCAATATTAAATAATGTTTTTGCTTCGCTTGAAATGCTTGTTAAAACGCTTAAATAACAATCATAAATCTCTGTACAACTTGCTTCATTAAGGGCAGTGCTCATATTAGAAACAATGCTTTTTTCCGTATCTAAGACGTCTTTTAACATATATTCATCATTCATCTTTAGCACACTCCTTTAATAAATTGGTCATATCATTACATACTTTTAAATGTAATTTTTTTAATTTTGTAAATTCTTTACATACCTCTTGATCTTTACATGTTTTTAAGTATACTTCTAATCTTTTAGAAACTGTTATATTCCAGTTAAAAATGTCAGAAATATAAGCTAAATCTTTAGTACTAATCATGCAAGGAACTTTCTTCATAATAATTACCTCCAATACTATTATGAATTATTTTTTTTAATTTATTCTAGAAACTTTAAAATTATTTGATATTCATTTATTAATTTATCTAAAGAATAACTGGCGTTAGCACTTGACGAGCTAGGAAGAGAAATGGCTTCTATTTTAGTAGTAGGAAAAATATATTTTTGATATAATTTATAAGCAGTTTTTCCGGTAGTAAAAATGGCTTTTATAGGGGCTGAATTAAGAATTATACTTATATCATTAGGGATAATATTTTTTATGGAACTATCACTTGATGCTAGAATATCACATTCTTTACAAACGTCCCATAAGGCAATTTTATTTTTTAGAAGGAATGCTTTTCTGTCATCGTTATTTAGTAATTTTGTGTTAAAAAGGCTTTCCATTATTTTAAAAAAACGATTAGTAGGGTTAGAGTAATAAAATTTATTTGCTCTTGATTTAATACTAGGCATCGTTCCTAAAATTAAAATTTTTGATTTATTATCGTAAATAGGTTTAAATTCATGCTTAACTTTCATAAAAATCACATTTTTATTTTAACACATATTTACTTATTTTAAACTTAATGATATGATTTTATAGGTGGTAATAGTGGATACACGTAAGACTAAAAAAGAAATAGTACAAATGCTTTTGAAAAAACAATTTGATAGTACTGATGAAGAAGAATTAATAAATATGCTTATTGATGAACCAATTGCGGTTGATGTTGATAAACAAAGTGATGCGAATAGAACTTTTGGAGATAAAGTTGCTGATAAGCTTACGGAAGTAGCAGGTAGCTGGGGTTTTATTATTGGAATGATTGTTTTTTTAGGAGTATGGATATTAATTAACATTTATGTACTAGAAAATGCAGATCCTTATCCATTTATACTTCTTAATTTATTGCTCTCTTGTATAGCTGCTTTACAGGCACCGATTATTATGATGAGTCAAAATAGAGAGGCTAAGAAAGACCGCCTTAGAAGTTCGAATGATTATAAAACGGATTTAAAAAGTGAATTAATTTTAGAAGAACTTCATATAGAAATGAAAAAAATAATTGCAACTCAGAATAAAATTTTAAAAATGCTTGATGAAAAAGATAATGAGGAAGAAACTAAATAATTCTTTTTATGCCGGAATAGCGCAAGTGGTAGAGCAACTGAATCGTAATCAGTAGGTTGGGGGTTCAAGTCCTCTTTCCGGCACCATAATGATGGAAACATTTGAAATTAAACCTTTGAAAGAATATACCGAAAGGGATTTAGATTGGATGGATAAAGAAAGCTGTACAACTTTGGAAATGGGTGTATGAATTTTAATAGGAGTGATAATAAGTTTATATAGTAAAAATAAGAAAAAAACGATGATAAATATTTTTATGTTTTCTATAAGGATGTTTTTTCTTATTATTTGACGGAAGAGTTAACAAACTCGATATATGGTTATTCTTTTATTAAATTTTGGAGTATATTTTCTTTATTAACACCAATTTTTGCTTATATAGTGTGTTTAACTAAGAAAAGTAATTTTATAAAACTAGCAATAATTATATCCTATATATTAATAGATATATTTATATATGATGGACCTAGAATATATGATATATTATTTGTAACTATTTTAATCAGATTATTATTTTTTAGAAAGGACAAGAAACTTGGCAGTAATAGATGATTTTTTAAAATTAGATATAAGAGTTGGAACAATAATTGAGGCTAAAGAGTTTACGAAAGCAAAAAAGCCGGCATATCAATTAAAGATTGATTTTGGTAAGGAAATTGGTATAAAGAATTCATCGGCTCAAATTACGGATTTATATAAACCTGAAGATTTGATTGGAAAACAGATTTTAGCAGTTGTTAATTTTCCACCGAGACAAATTGCCGATTTTATGTCGGAAGTATTAGTGCTTGGAACATATAGTAAAGCTGGTGTTGTTTTAGCAAGTTTGGATAAAACAGTGTGTAATGGTGATAAACTAGGATAATTTAAGGAAATATCGGTGTTTTTGCTTTTATTTTAATAGTTTTTCATTGATTTTTAGGATTGTTTATAATATAATGAACTAGAAGTTTTATTTTGGTTTTATTTTATCTTCCGAGATAAGGCTAGAATTTAACCGATTATAATTAAAGAAAAGGAGGAAAAGAGAATGGCTGTTTCTAAAGAACAAAAAGCTGCTCGTGTTAAAGAATTTGCTAAAGATGCAAAGAATACTGGTGATACTTCAGTACAAATTGCTATCTTAACAGATGAAATTAACAATTTAACAGAACATTTAAAAGTTAATAAACATGATTATCATTCTAAAAGAGGTTTATTCTTAAAGATTGGTAAAAGAAGAAGTTTACTTGACTATTTAAAGAAAAACGATGTTGTTAAATATCGTGATGTTATTAAAAAATTAAATATAAGAAAATAAGGGCACTAAATTTTTTAGTGTCTTTTTATTTTTTAGATGAAAGGCGTAAAAGATGAAGAAAGAATTTAGTTATGATTTTTTAGGTAGAAATATAACTGTTGAAGTAGGAGAATTAGCAAAACAAGCAGATGGTGCTGTTTTAGTTAGATATGGTGATACAGTTGTTTTAACCGCGGCTGTTATGAGTGATACCGTGGGAACAGGAGATTTCTTCCCATTAACAGTTGTTTATAATGAAAAATTATATTCAGTAGGAAAAATCCCAGGAGGATTTATTAAAAGAGAAGGTAGACCATCAGAAAGTGCTACTTTAGCGGCTAGATTAATTGATAGACCTATTAGACCTATGTTTGATGAAAACTTCCGTAATGAAGTACAAGTTATTAATACAATATTGTCAGTTGATCCTAATAATAGTCCAGAAATGACAGCATTATTTGGTTCATCACTTGCTCTTGGAATATCAAACATTCCATTCGATGGTCCAGTAGCAGGAGTAATAGTAGGAAAGATTGGTAAAGAATTTGTTATTAATCCAACTAGTGAGCAATTAGAAAAATGCGAATTAACAGTTACAGTAGCGGGAACAAAAGAAGATATTTGTATGATAGAAGCAGGAGCACATGAAGTTAGTGAAAAAGATATGCTTGATGCTTTAATGTTTGGACAAAAACATGTTAAAATGCTTTGTGAATTTCAAGAAAGTATTATTGAAGTTGTAGGTAAAGAGAAAACAGCAATAGAACTTGCCCAAATTGATAAAAATATTGAAAAAGAAATTAAGGATTATGCAGAAAAAGATATGCTTTCTGCTGTACAAATTAAAGATAAGTTAGCATCTTATGCAAAAATAGATGAAGTAAAAGCCAATACAATTACTTATTTTACAGAAAAGTATCCTGATGATGAAAATATGGAAAAGGTTGCAACTAAAGTCGTTAATGCAATTGAAGGTGAAGTTGTTAGAGATTTAATTACTAATAAACATGTAAGACCTGATGGCAGAGCATTAGATGAAATTAGACCACTTTCAGCATATATTGATTTACTTCCTAGAACTCATGGGTCAGCAGTATTTACACGTGGACAAACCCAAGCACTTGCGACAACAACACTTGGTGCAATTGGAGAACATCAGATTTTAGATGGTTTAGGTCTTGAAGATACTAAGAGATTTATGCTTCATTATAATTTTCCTAATTTCTCAGTAGGAGAATCAGGTCGATATGG
>CAKOOC010000026.1 GCA_934098375.1 uncultured Bacilli bacterium | reverse complement strand
CAATTGGTACAGAAGAAGAAAAAGAACAAGCAAGATTTGTTTCATCATTTATGGATATATATGAAAACAGTTTTAACTAATTCGACAACTTACAATTTATGTTAGTTAAATAACATGTTATTAACATACAAAGAACCTAGTTTGCTCATGCATATAGAATATATTATAAATAAACATACGATAGTAACTATACATTGCAGTTATAGTTAGATGACACATGTAGAATGTGTTTCAGTACTGCAACGAAGAAGTCTTGAAAAATAAGTCTTTTTGATATTTTGCTATAAAAAGAGCCCAAAAATATTTAAAGATTTGTTTGAGTATGATATGTAAACAGCGCAGATAGAGATGGTATGGTGCTTTTGATGATAAAATTTATCTTGTAAAAGTTATTGAATCAGAATAAATTTAAAAAATCAAATGATAAGATGTAAATAATGGTTTAATATTTATATCTTATTTTTTATGTTAAAATATGCAGCCAAAATTTTACAATAAACAACTTAAAAGTGGTAGTTCGCAACTGGTAGAAAATATAAAATTGAGTCAGAAAGTGATTTATTATGAAAAGCAAATTACGGAATATAAAGAAATAATTAGAGAGTACGAAAACAGAAATTGTAATGAATAGTAGAAAGGTTCTAAAGTTTGTAACCTTTTTTGATAAGATGAAAAGTCATACAAAGATGCAGAAAATTAAAAAAAAAGCTATGGAAAAAACTTTATTTTATGAAATTATATGATATTATAGTATTGAATTTATTTTAGTAAGTGGTGATATATATGAATTATAAAGAATATTTAACGGATATTATTCAAAGTTTAGGAATTAATAAAGATTTAATAGAAATTGCTATTCCTCCTAAAGAGGGAATGGGAGATTATTCATTACCTTGTTTTAAAGTACAAATAAATGATTTAAAAAATCCAAATGAAAAAGCTAATTATATTTTAGAACATTTAGAATTTGATAAAAATATAATAGAAAGTGCTTTTGTTATGGGACCATATTTAAATTTTAATGTGAATAAAGAAACTTTAACTAAAAACACATTAGAAAAAATTGAAACTTTAAAAGAAAAATATGGTAGTACAAATGAAGGAAATAACAAAACTTTATTAATTGAGCATACTTCTATAAATCCTAATGCTTCACCACATATTGGTAGAAGTAGAAATAGTATTATTGGTGATTTTTTAGTTCATTTATATGAATTTAATGGTTATGATGTTACAAGAGAATATTTTGTTAATGATATTGGAAAACAAATTGCCATGCTTTTAATTGCGGTAAAAAAATATTCTAATATTAATACAGTAACATTTGATGATATGTTAAGTTTATATATAAAAATTAATGATGCTGCTAAAGAGGATGATTTAATAGAAAAAGAAGCATTTAAATATTTAAATGAACTTGAAAATGGTAATGATGAAGTTAGAAGAGAATTTAAGGAAATTACGGATATTTGTGTAGAAGGTCAAAAGAAGATATTTGCTAAAATGAATATTCATTGGGATAATTTTACTCATGAAAGTGATTTTGTTTTTGATCATATTACTAGAGATATTCTAGATAGAATAGATGCTAAAGGCAGATTAAAAGAAGATGAAAATGGAAGATTATATGTAGATTTAACAGGTTATAATATTCCAACGAAAGAACCGGTTTTAACTCTAACACGTGAAGATAAGACTAGTTTGTATCCTTTAAGAGATATTGCTTATACCATGTATAAGATGGATAAAAATAAAGATGTTAATTTAATTGTCCTTGGTGAAGATCAAAAAGTTTATATGGAACAAATAAGTGCTGTTATGGATATTTTAGGTTATAGTAGTCCTAAATTAATTTCTTATTCATTTGTGCTTTTAAATGGTGATAAAATGGCAACTAGAGAAGGTAAAGTTGTACTTTTAGAAGATTTTATTAAAGCAACAATTGAGAAACTTAAAAATAGTTTTAATGAAAGAGGCTCAGATTTAAGTGAAGATGAATATCTAAGTTTGGCTTCATCATGTATTAAATATAATATGCTTAATATTAATCGTGGTAAAAATATTAATTTTAATTTAGATGATGCTACTAACTTTACGGGAAATTCGGCAATTTATGTTTTATATAATTATGTTAGAATTAATTCTATATTAAGTAAATGTGAAGTTAAGAAAGATTTTAATAATTTGGTATTAGATACAAAAACAGAAAAAGATTTAGTTAAAAAGCTTTATGATTTTGAAGATACAGTTAGAGAAACAGTAAAATTAAGTGATGCGGTAGTAATTACGAAATATTTAAATGATTTATGTGGATTATTTAGTAAATATTATGAAGAAACAAACATCTTAAAAGAAGCAGATGAAAATATTAAAAATTCAAGATTATTATTAATTGATTGTATTAAAACTGTTTTAGAAAATGGTACTAAAATTTTAGGAATAAAGACAGTTGATAAATTATAATTTTTAAGTTATATGAATAGTTATTTAGTTATTTATATAACTTTTTTTATTTAATACAAATGTTAAAAATATTTGCAAATGTTATAAAGAATTTAGGTAGATTAGTTTTGATATTTTTGTTATTTTTGTAGAGAAAGGAGAATATTTAATGATTGGAAAACAAATTTTAATTTTTAGAAAAAAGGAAGGACTTTCACAAGAGGAATTGGCATTTAAAATAGGAGTGAGCAGACAAACGATATCTAATTGGGAACTAGAAGAAACAATGCCGGATTTAAAGCAAGCTAAATTACTTGCTCAAGAATTTAATGTTAGCTTAGATGAACTTACTGGTAGTAATAATGTTTTATTAGAAAAAGTATGCGTAACAGAAAAAAACTCTAATATTATTATAAAACTGGTAAAAGTTTCTGGTATAACGATTGGAATTTTAATATTTTTAATTTTGATAATATTAATTTCTATGTGGTTTTTTGGACAGGTAAATGATTATAGAGCAGTATCATCTGGTTATGGGGAAGGAAAAATATGTTATTATAATAATGAGATTACCGAATATTTAGTAATGAAGTATAACGCAAATAATGAACTTGTAATGGAATTTGATGATACTGATATAAAAAGTAAATTTGATACAAAAAAATATAAGGAGCCAAAAGATTTGGCTGATGATATCGTAAATTATATTGAAAATAATGGCGGTATTTGTTTAAAAGAAAATAAGTAAAAGGATAATGAAATTATGCAATATTATTACAAATATAAGTAATAAGAATAAATAATCAATTAATTAGTTATAAAGACGGCTTAAATAACAAAACGGAACTTTTGAACCTTGAAAAAATGAACAAAAAAGAAATAAACTAAAAAATAAGTAAACTGATGGAAAATAACTGGTATTTATAGTACTAGTTATTTTATTATTTGGTATAATAGAAGCTGAGTTAAGGTGATTTTTATGAGATATAATCCGGATTATAAAACAGGTTTAAATACAAATGAAGTAAATGAAAGAATAAGTCATAATCTTGTGAATTATGATGATCAACCACCAACAAAAACAGTTAAAGAAATATTTAGAGATAATTTTTTTACTTATTTTAACTTTATTAACTGTGTTTTAGGGGGTGCAATAATTATAGCAGGTATAATCGGAGGAGAAATATTTGAGTCACTTAAAAATTGTACATTTATGGGAGTAATAATAATAAATAGTATTATAAGTACGGTTCAGGAAGTATTATCTAAAAAAACAATTGATAAGTTATCAGTCTTAGCAGCATCTAAAGCAGTAGCAATAAGAGATGCGAAAGAGGTTGAACTTAGTTTAAATGAAATTGTATTAGACGATGTTTTAAAAGTAAAACTAGGAGATCAAGTTATATGTGATTCCGTAATTTTAGAAGGAAATGTAGAAGTTAATGAGTCTTTTATAACAGGAGAAGTAACGCCAATTGTAAAAAAGAAAGGTGATACGATTTTATCTGGGAGCTTTATTGTAAGTGGCTCATGCTTTGTTAGAGTTGATCATATAGGACGTGATAATTATATATCTAAAATAAGTGCTGAGGCTAAATATAATAAGAAAGCAAATTCTGTTATAATGGATAGTTTTGAAAAAATTTTAAAAGTTTTATCAATTGTAATTGTACCAGTAGGAATTTTACTTTTTATAAATCAGTTAGCAGTAACTGATAATGATTTTACAGCTTCTATATTTAATACAGTAGCGGCATTAATTGGAATGATACCGGAAGGTCTTTTGTTACTTACAAGTTCAGTTATGGCGGTTAGTGTTATTAGATTAGCAAAGTATAAAGTATTAGTTCAGCAGTTATATTGTATTGAGACACTTGCTAGAGTAGATGTAATATGTTTAGATAAGACGGGGACTATTACAGAGGGGGTTATGGAAGTAAGTGATTTAAAGTGGGAAGATGATAAAGAAGAAGAACTAAAGGATGCATTAAAAAATGTTAGTCACGCTTTAATTAATAGTAATGCCACAATGGAAGCAATAAAAGAAAGATTTAAGGAAAGTGGAGAGTGGATAGTTAGTAAGAGGATTGAGTTTTCTTCTTCTAGAAAGTTTTCAGCTGTTTCTTTTGAAGAAAAGGGAAGTTATTATATTGGGGCACCGGAATTTGTTTTAAAAAAAGATGCTAATAAATATAAAGATAAAATAAAGGATTTTAGTGATTACCGCGTTTTAGTTGTTGCTAAGAGTGAGGAAGAACTTACGGAAAATCCAGAAAAATTAGAGGTTTTAGGGTTTGTTTTGATTCAGGATAAAATAAGAAAAGAAGCCCCAGCGACACTAGATTATTTTAAAAAGCAGGGAGTTGCAGTTAAAGTAATTAGTGGCGATAATTATCTAACTGTTTTAAGTATTGCTAAAAGAGCGGGATTAGTGGATGCTAAGGGAATTGATGCTAGTGAAATAACCGATGATAATATTTTAGATATTGTAACAAAGTATGATGTTTTTGGAAGAGTAAAACCAGAACAAAAAAAGAAAATTATTAATGCTTTACAAAAACTTGGGCATACAGTGGCGATGACTGGTGATGGTGTAAATGATGTTTTAGCATTAAAGGAAGCAGATTGTAGTATTGCGATGGCAAGTGGTAGTGATGCGGCTAAGCATGTTAGTCAGTTAGTATTATTAGATTCTAATTTTGCTGCGATGCCTGAGGTAGTGGCGGAAGGAAGAAGAACAATCAATAATATTGAAAGATCGGCATCATTACTACTTATTAAAACGATATTTACAACCATTTTAGTAGTAATTTGTATATTTATGAAAAGTGAATATTTTTATATGCCAATTCATTTGAGTTTAATTACAGCATGCACGATTAGTTTTCCATCATTTATTTTAGCTTTAGAACCAAATCATGAACGAGTTAAAGGAAACTTTATGCTTAAAGTTATAAGTAAAAGTATTCCGCCCGCATTAACTGTAGTTTTTAATGTTGTAATGATCGTTCTTTTTAGACAGCAGTTTAATATTGATCCGGATTTAACAAGCACTCTTATTGTAATTATGACGGGAACGACGGGATTTATATTTTTATTTAGACTATGTAAACCATTTAATCTACTTAGAGGTGCGTTAGTTACATTTTTAATTGCGATGTTTATATATGTAATAATGTTCTGGTATGACTTCTTTGATTTATCACAAATTAATTTTAATACTATTCTTTTATATATAGTTTTTGGTATTTGTAGTATTTATATATTTGATAAGTTAAATAGTTTAATGACTATAATTATGAAAAAAGTGGATAAGAGCAGTTTAGAAACGGCTAAATAATTAGTTAAGGGTTGGAATGGTTTTGGTTTTGTTTGACAATGTCTTTAATTTTTGTATATAATATTATTGTAATTTTTAAATTGCTGATTAAGAGAAGTACATATTATGGTTATTAGAGAGAATGGTTGGTTGGTGGAAAATCATATAAACATATTATGGAAATGGGCTTATGAGAGGATACCGAAATAATAGTAGGCTATCACGGGAGTTAACCGTTATCAAATAACTTATGTATGATAGTACATAAATAGGTGGCATTAAAAGTAAGAATAAACTCTTATCCTAAACGTGGATGGGAGTTTTTATTAATTAAGGGAAAGAAGGATGTTTATGAAAAAAGTAATATTAACAGGAGATAGACCAACGGGACCACTTCATATTGGACATTATGTTGGATCATTAAAAAATAGAGTTAGAATGCAAAATGAAGGCAATTATGATGAAATGTATGTTTTTATTGCCGATGCTCAAGCATTAACTGATAATTTTGATAATCCCCAAAAAGTAAAAGATAATATTTTAGAAGTGGCTTTAGATTATTTGGCAGTGGGACTTGATCCAGATAAGGTTACTATTTTTATTCAGTCAGAAATACCAGAACTTACAGAACTAACTTTTTATTATATGAATTTAGTTACTGTATCTAGACTTTATAGAAATCCAACAGTAAAAACAGAAATAGAACAAAAGGGAATGGAGGAAAGCATTCCAGCAGGGTTTTTAACATATCCAGTAAGTCAAGCCGCAGATATTACGGCATTTAAAACAAATGTGGTGCCAGTTGGTGATGATCAATTGCCAATGATTGAACAAACTAGAGAAATTGTAAGGAAGTTTAATCGTATTTATGATGAAGTATTAGTAGAACCGGAAGCAAAAATACCAGAAAGTAAAAACGAAAGCCGCTTAATTGGAACTGATGGTAATGCGAAAATGAGTAAGTCTTTAGGAAACTGTATATATTTAAAAGATAGTGAAGAAGTGGTTAGAAATAAAGTATTTGGGATGTATACAGACCCTGATCATATAAAAATTACAGATCCTGGAAAAATTGAAGGTAATGTAGTATTTACTTATTTAGATGTTTTTTGTAAAAGCGATTCTTTTAGTAAATATTTACCAGAATATAATAATTTAGATGAACTAAAAGAGCATTATCAAAGAGGTGGGTTAGGTGATGTAAAAATTAAAAAATTCTTATTTGAAATATTAAATGAAGAATTAAAACCGATAAGAGAAAGAAGAGAACTTCTTTCAAAAAATCCAGAAAAGATAAAAGAAATTTTACAAGAAGGAACTATGAAAGCAAGAAAAGTAGCGGCAGAAACTTTAAAAGAAGTGAAAACGGCAATGAGACTAAATTATTTTGATAATTAGTCTTTTTTAATATACAAATATTGTATCGTATGATACAATATAAATAGGAGTGAATAGTAATGATAGAAATTAAACATGTAAGTAAAACTTATAATGGTGAAAAGAAAGCACTTAACGATGTAAGTTTTAAAGTAAACGATGGGAAAATATTTGCCTTTATTGGTCATAATGGTGCTGGTAAAACAACTTTGATAAAGTCAATTGTTGGTATTTTAAATTTTGAAGAAGGGGATATTTTAATTAACAATAAGTCAATAAAAGAAGAACCTATAGAATGCAAAAAAGAAATGGCGTATGTTCCAGATAATCCTGATTTATATGAAAATATGAGAGCGATTGATTTTATTAATTTTATTTGTGATATGTATGATACTCCGATTGATATTAGAACTGAAAATATTACAAAATATGCAAAAATGTTTGAAATAGAGGATAAATTAAATGATGATATAAATTCTTTTTCTCATGGTATGAAACAAAAAGTTGCTTTAATTTCAGCCCTTGCTCATAACCCTAAGGTATTAATAATGGATGAACCATTTGTAGGATTAGATCCTAAGGCAGTATATGATATGAAAGAATTAATGAAAGAAATGACAAAGGAAGGTAAGACAGTATTTTTTTCAACTCATATTTTAGATGTGGCGGAAAAACTTTGTGATGAAGTCGCAATTATAAAGGCGGGCGAAATTGTTAAATATGGAAAAATGAAAGATGTTATGGGTGATGAATCATTAGAACAGGTATTTCTTTTATTAGGTGAAAAATGATGAAAACATTTAAAATATTAAAAGCGGCAACTAGCCAAGACATGAATATGTTTAAATATAGTACTAAGAAAAATGCGAGTAAAATTCAAAAAATATTATTTCCGGTGATGTTATTTTTACTTGTATGTTTTTCTATTGGCTTTTATGCCGCGATGATTGGAAAAAATTTATATGAGGTTAATTTATCTTATATTCTTTTAACTTTATTTGTTTTTATAGTAAGTATTCTTAGTTTTATGCAAGGCATTTATAAATCGCAAGGAATTTTATTTGAAGCAAAAGATAATGATTTACTATTTTCTTTACCAATAAAAAAATCACAAATATTATTTGTTAGAATATTTAAGTTAATTTTATTTCAGTATATTTATAATTTAATGTTTTTACTTCCGGCCTTTGCGGTATATATTTATTTTGAGCATCCAGAGGTAAGTTTTTATCTAATTTCATTATTAGAAATATTATTAATCCCTATAATTCCAACCGTTATTTCTAGTTTTATAGGTTATTTAGTAAAATTATTATCATCTAAATTTAAAGCTCAAAAAATAATGCAAACTATTTTATCAATATTGGTTTTTATGTTAGTATTTTATTTTAGTTTTCATATAGAAGATTATATAAGTGATATTGCTAACAAAGCAAATTCTATAAATGAGTTTATTACGAGTATTTATTATCCAGTAGGGCTTTATATTAATTTAATAAATGATTTTAAATTGGGAAATTTAGTTAAGTTATTAGTAGTTAATTTAGTACCATTATTAATATTTATATGGTTGGGGGCACATTATTATTTCAAAATAATTTTTAATTCTAAAGTAACTAGCAAAAGTAAAAAGAAAGAAAAATATATTATAAGAAAAAGTTCGGCTATTAAATCACTTACAATAAAAGAATTAAAAAGATATTTTTCTTCACCAATCCTTATGTTTAATACGGCTTTTGGTTTGATTTTAATTTTAATAATGACAATTTTGATTGTATTTAAAGGTAATGCAATATTTGATGATATTTTAGCATCATATAACATAGAAACAAATTTATCTTTACCGATATTATTTTACTTTTTAGTTTTATTTTCGGGAGCAATGACAAGTATTTCATCTTCTAGCATTTCTTTAGAGGGAAGAACAATAAATATTACAAAGAGTTTACCAGTAAAAGAAGAAAGTATATTAAATGCCAAAATTTTAATGTGTATGATAATTGAGTTACCATTTTTATTAGTTTCTGATTTAATATTTATTATTTTCTTAAAACCAAAATTAGTATATGCATTATTAATTATAATATTAAGTTTTGTTATAGTATTTTTAAATGCAGTAATAGGACTTATAGTTAATTTAAAGTATCCTAAACTTAATGCGACAAATGATACAGAAGTGGTAAAACAAAGTATCAGCTCAATGGTATCAGTATTTATTGGGATGGCAGTATTTATAGGAAGTATTGTTTTAATTGTTTATTTAAGTAAGTACCTTTCTTTTGATTATTTGTTAGTGGGACATATTTTAATTTTGATTATATTAACAAGTATTCTTTATGGAATACTACTTAAATATGGTAAAGTTGATTATAGAAATCTTAATGTTTAAAATAAGTTATGATATAATAATTACTAGTGGAGTGATTTAAATGGAATACATTAAAATAAAAGATGCAGATATGATTGTAAATAATTCATCTTATGTTGTTACTAATCCGGTAAAATATAAAAATAAATGGAATGATTTATTTGGAAATAAAAATCCGATTTGTTTAGAACTTGGGATGGGAAGAGGCGATTTTATTATTGAAATGGCTAAAACATATCCAAATATAAATTTTATAGGTTTAGAGATAAATGATTCACAGATGGTAATGGCAGTAAATAATTTAAAAAGTTTAAAACTAAATAATTTAAAACTTATAAATGCAGATGCAAGAGAAATTGATAAAATATTTGGTAAAGAAATTGATACTATATATTTAACTTTTTCAGAGCCTTGGCCAAAGAGAATCGATGAAACTAAAAGATTTACGCATGTAAGTTATTTAAAATTATATGATAAAATTTTTAAAAAGCATAAACATATCGTACTTAAGACGGATAATAAAGGTCTTTTTGCTTATTCATTAGAAACTTTATCTTCTTATTGGTACGTTTTTGACAAGGTTAGTTTGGATTTACATAATGATGAAAGAAATATTAAAAATATAATGACTAATTATGAAAAACAATATTTAAAAGAGGGAAGAGCTATTTATTATATTGATGCTAAGTTTGAAGGATAAAGAATTTTGAAAAAGTTAGATATTTATTATGAAGATAAGAGTATTTTGGTTGTTAATAAACCACCTAAATTACTTACGATAAGTACTCAGAAAAATAATAATAGTTTATATAATGAAGTTTATGATTATTTGCATAAGAAAAATCAAAAGTGTTTTATTGTTCATCGTTTAGATAAAGATACAAGTGGGCTTATCATATTTGCTAAAAATGAAAAGAGTAAACTTTTTTTACAGGATGACTGGGATAAGGTAAAAAGAAAATATGTGACGGTTGTGCAAGGTGAAGTAAAAAAAGGTGGCATAATAGAGTCATATTTAAAAGAAACTAAGACATTATTTACTTATTCTAGTAATGATAAGGTTAAGGGAAAATATGCCTGCACAGTTTATGAACCATTAGTAACAAATAAAGCTTATAGTCTTTTAGATATTTTGATAAAAACAGGAAGAAAAAATCAAATAAGAGTTCATTTAAATGATATAGGACATCCGATTATTGGAGATAAAAAGTATGGTGCTAGTAAAAATCCGATAAGTAGACTTGGACTTCATGCTTATTATTTAGAATTTAAGCATCCAGTTAGTAAAGAAAATATGGTTATAAAAACTAGTTTTCCTAAAGAATTTGAAAAGATATTTGAAAAAAAATAAAAGATATTACCCTAAGGAAATATCTAAAATCATCATAATTATAAATCCAATTCCAAAATATAGAGCCATGAGCTCTTTTTTTTCGTTATTCATACTTTCGGGGATAAGTTCTGTAGCAATAACATAAAGCATAGCACCGGCGGCAAAAGCTAGTAAATAAGGCATAATAAATCGTACTTTCATAACTAAGAGTGCCCCAAATATAGCGCCAATGGGTTCAACACTTGCAGATAAGGCTCCGATTAAGAAGGCTTTCTTTTTAGAATATCCTTCTCTATAAAGAGGAAAACTGATAGCGGATCCTTCAGGAAAATTTTGAATGCCAATACCTATAGCTAAAGAAATGGCACTCATAACACTAGAACTAGTTAATCCATAAGTGATAGAACCAAAGGCAACTCCGATAGCCATACCTTCCGGGATATTGTGAAGAGTCATTGATAGGATTAAGTTGTTAATGCTTTTAGATGCTTTTTTTCGATTATAAATATCACCTAAATATAAAATGAGTAGTCCTAAAAGAAGACCAATTGTGCATACTATCCAAGGTGTCATATTTAAGTTTTCAGCATTGATTATAGCAGGATTTAATAAAGAGAAAAAAGCTGATGCTAGCATAATTCCCGCAGAAACACTTAACATGATATCCATATATTTTTTACTAATATTTTTAGTTAAAAATATACATGCTGAGCCTAGAGCTGTGATAAGAAATGTAATCATAGCCGCAATAAATGATTGTAAAATTGGATTTAATTCATAAAAAAAACTCATCATACTATAGTATATGATAAGTTATTTTAATGGTTCTTTTACTTCCATAATTACTGGTAAGATAATAGGCCTACGACCAGTTAAATCGTTGATAAAAGGACTAAGTTCTAAAATAATTTGATTTTTTAAATCAATGTAATTGTAGTTAGTTTTTAAACTTCTAATAACAATTTCACTTACTTTTTGTTCGATTTTGTAAATTAGTTCGGCATTTTCATTTACTAATACAAATCCTCTAGTTGTAATATTTGGTTTTATAAGAAGTTCTCTAGTAAGAGGATTAATGTTTATAATTGTTACTAAAATACCATCGCGACTCATAAGCTGACGGTCTTTTATAACAACGCCACCTATATCACCAATACGAGAGCCATCTACATAAACATCACCAGATTGAACTCTTTTTCCTAATCTAGCACCATCTTTTGTAAGTTCGACAACATCACCATTTTTACAAATGAAAATATTTTCTTTCGGAATATCACAGTCAACTGCTAAATCACCATGCATTTTAAGCATACGATATTCTCCGTGAACAGGCATAAAGTATTCGGGTTTAATAATTCTTAACATCCATTTTAGTTCTTCTTGTTTAGCATGGCCAGATGTATGAATGTCAGATAATTCAGAGTTAGTATATACTTTAACACCTTTTAAATAAAGCTTATTAATAATACGATTAATAGATGCTTTATTACCAGGAATAGGACTTGATGAAAAGACAACTATGTCATCTGGTAAAAGAGATATTTGTTTATGAGTTCCATTAGCGATTCGAGAAAGAGCCGCAAGAGGTTCGCCTTGTGACCCGGTACATAAAATACATATTTCACTTTTCTTTAAGTCTTTCGCTTCATTGGGTTCGATAAAAATAGTTTTATCAACAATTAGGTTGTTCTTTAAAGCAATTTCTTTAGCATTTTCCATGGAACGACCGAAGGTAACAATTTTACGATTGTTTTTACGACAAGTTTCAACGATATGTTTAATACGGTAAATATTAGAAGCAAATGTAGCAATAATGATTCTTGATGAGTGTTTAGAAAAAACATCAGCTAGGGCTTCATCAACCATACTTTCACTGTTAGAAGAGCCAGGGCTCATAGCATTTGTACTATCACTTAATAATATTTTAATTCCTTCTGATCCTAAAGCCGCCATTTTATGGATATCCGCCATCGGACCGATTGGGGTTAAATCAAATTTAAAATCGCCTGTTTCAAAAATGGTACCATTTGGAGTTTTAATAACTACGGCATAACTATCAGGGATAGAGTGAGTAGTTTGGACAAAAGAAACTTCAAAGTTTTTGTATTTAAAGACACTATCTTTGTTATAATCTTTTAATTCTTTGTAATTGATATTACGATCAATTAATTTCTTTTTAATTAAATCACATGCTATTTTAGGTGCATAAATAACAGGAATATTAATATTTTGTAAAAGAAAAGTAATACCACCAATGTGGTCTTCATGACCATGGGTTATAAATAAAGCTTTAATTTTGTGAGCATTATTTTTTAAATAAGTAACATCTTGGATGACATAATCAATACCTAGAAGTTCAGTTTCAGGAAACATTACACCGGCATCAATTATTATTATTTCTTTATCATATTCTATAACGTACATATTTTTACCGACTTCACCAAGTCCACCAAGGGCAAAAATAGACGTAACTTTTTCATTATTCATTGTAAATTCCTCCTTAAAAATAATTATAAAAGTTCTTTTTTGCTTTTTAATTATACAATATAATTGCCAGTTTGTCTAGGGGAGTAGAAATTCTGAAATTTTAAATTTTTGCTTATGTATTATTAGACTTTTTCCACATAAAAGAGGCACTTATAAACATTTTTTTAGTTATTAAAAGGAAAAATAAGGATTTCTTACAATAAGTATTTTAAGGAGGCAAAATGAAGAAGTTTATTTTATTAATGGGAATTATAATTTTTCCTTTGAATGTTAAAGCAGAAGAATTTTATACTAATTATTATTTAAAAGAAAAAGAAGTAGAAAATTTTTATGAGGAAAGTGATTTATTAAAAAGAGAAGAAAAATATTTATATAATAATTATTATGAAAAAAGAATAAATGAAGGATATTATGAACTTGATAAGAATCCTATAGATGCACTTTTGATAAATAAAAAAGATTTTATTTATGATTATGCAGGTTATTATGAAAATCCAGTTAATGATAAAGATACAGTGTATGGGATTGGTAGTATGAATATGGATAGTTTAAATAAAATTAGATATTTTAAATTATTTGATGTTGGAAGCAATGTAATTTTTAAAAATATTAAAATATATAATAAAAATGATCTCGTAAGTTATACTATGACAGGATATAATTTTAAAAGTCCCGAAGATTATACTAATCCGACAATTAAAATAATAATGGATGAAGAGGTAAATGCTAAAGATTTACATATAGAGTTTGAACTAAAAAATAATAGTGTAGAGAATTATAAATTTGCATTATATGGTACTCTTGCAGGTTTTTCCGATGGAATAAAATATATTCTTTATAGATTTAATATAGATTATATAAATTCAGAACAAAAATTTGATTATAAAGTAATGAATTTTTCTGAGTTTGTAGATTTATTAAACTCTCTTGATTGGACTAAAAAGAAAGGTGTAAATCATTTTATATATTATAAAAAAAGAAACATTTTATATAAATATTTTAATATTTGTAAAATCAAAACTAATAATTATACTGATGCCGCTATAAATGGGTTTCTATTAGATTTAGATGATAAAAGAAAAGTTTATAATTACTATGTTCGAGATAAAATAGAGATTAAAGATAATTGGTTAGAAGATGAACCATTAGAAAATATGATTGAAAGCACAAGTATAGTTAATAAAAGTGATATAAAATTAACTTTAAATAAAAATGAAAATGAAGAAAATATTTTAATAATAAAGTATAAAGATGATGTTTTTTACAAGAAAATCAATGTTATAAAGAAAGAGGTAAAAGATATTCCTTTAATAGATACTAAAGAAGATGAGAATATGACAAATGAAGAACCGAAAATTAAAGAAAATGGAGAACTAGATATTATAGAGGAAATAAACTCTAAGGATAATGATGTTTTGGATGAAGAAATAATTAAGTCAGATGCCAAAAAATATCTTAATTTAAATAGTGTTTCTAAAGAATTAGAAAGTCAAATGAAAACCGAAGAAATTTATAAAACTACAAATATAGAAGAGAAAAAAATTAAAATGAATAGTTTTAAAGGAATAATATTTTTGATATTTTTTATGTTTATCTTACGCTTTATTTACAAATATATACATGAAAATAAGGGATAGTTTTGTCGAACATGTTTAAAATATATAACAATAAACCTATATTGATATTGTGAGGGAGATGAAATGCTAAAAA
>CAKOOC010000025.1 GCA_934098375.1 uncultured Bacilli bacterium | reverse complement strand
AACTGTTATATTAATGGTTGGTGTTAATGGAGTAGGAAAAACTACCACCATTGGCAAATTAGCAAATAAATATCATAAAGAAGGCAAAAAGGTCATGTTAGTTGCTGGCGATACTTTTAGAGCTGGTGCGACTGAGCAGTTAAAAGAGTGGGCGAGTGCAACGGATTCATTATTCGTTGGAAGAGAAAATATGGATCCTGCCAGCGTTATTTATGATGGTTTAGAAACCGCTATTAAGGGAAATGTAGATATTATATTAATTGATACCGCCGGAAGACTTCAAAATAAAGTAAATCTCATGAATGAACTTGAAAAAATCAATAAAGTAATTGGCAAACTTATTCCTGGCGCTCCTCATGAAACTCTTTTAATAATTGACGCTACTACTGGTCAAAATGGTATAAGCCAGGCATCTAGTTTCAAAGAAATTACCAATATAACCGGTATTGTTTTAACTAAATTAGATGGTACTGCTAAAGGTGGTATTGTACTTGCTATAAAAGAAGAAGTAAATTTACCTGTTAAATTTGTTGGCTTAGGTGAGGGGATAAATGATTTAAAATCATTTGATATTGAAGAATATATCTACGGCTTATTAAAGGACTTAATGTAATGGAGGAAATATTATATTATTCTGCTTTATACGACTATTATGGTGGCCTTTTTACACCTGTTCAAAAGGAATATTTTGAAGACTATTTCTTTAATAATTTATCTCTTCAAGAAATTGCTGATAACCATCAAATCAGTAAAAATGCCGTAAGTAAATGTTTAAAAGAAGTAAAAGAAAAACTAAAATTTTATGAAGAAAAACTTCATTTATTAGAAAATAAAGATAAAATCGAGAGAATCCTTTCTAAAGAAGAATTAGATAAAATAATTAAATTCATATAAAAAATTAAACCACTATTTGACGGTTTAATTTTTTTTGATTTATATAAGCGGCAAAATTAAATATTATAATAGGAATAAATATCGCAAGTACACTTATATTATTCATAAAACTATCTTTAATATTAATCGCTAAAATTAATAATACAACCCATAAATAAGAACTTATTAAAATAAATTTTAAATCCCGGTAATAAAAGCCAACTAATTTAAAAGCCGCAATTAAACAAATACTTAAAATAATTAGTGCCCACCAAGTGCTCGTATACATATTTTGAATTAATAAAGCTAAATCATTGGTCGTATGAATAACACTTTCAGCATAATTAAGTCTATCTAAATAATTAAAATAACATAAAAGAAACAAAGCAAGTAAATTATCACCAATAGTTAAAAGGCCAAGTAATTTAGACCTTTTTTTAAATATTCTTTTCATCATTTTAATCATCACTTTCTATCATTTTTAAAGCATCTGCTATGATAAGCGAACCTCTTGATGCTATCATATCATATTTTGTCTCATAAAACTTATTATTAAATTTAAAATAAGCATAAGTTTTATTATCTTTATAATTTAAATAAACTCCTAAAAAGTTACGATTGCTATTTAAAATAAATTCTTTATATCTATCTAGATAATCATCAGAAAGCATTTCTAAACCCGTACTTTCAAATTCTATTTTCTTAAATTTATATTTTTTATACCTAGCATGATTAAAAGCATAAAGTAAATCACTGATATCCGTTTCTATAAAGTACTTATTAAAATATTCATCAAAATTATCTTTATTAGAAAGACTTAAAATTAACTTCTTAGATTCTTCATTATATCTTGAACTATAACCAAAAGCACTATCATCAGCCGTGGCCATCAAAATCATCTTTTTTTCATTTTCGCTAAAGTTATAAGTATCTTTAAATAACTGATATATAACTACTGTCGTTGAAACTAAACTTTTTATTACGGCATTATTAAAATTACTACATTTTATATGATGATCTATCACGCCAATAACTAGATTCTCATCATTAATAGATTGCTTCACATCATTATGATCTACTAAAAAATAATGATACTTCCTTTTTTCCTTTCTTTTTAAAATTACCGGTTTATAACTAGTTACATCACTTACCATTTTTTTAGTTTGCTGTGATAAAATATCATCTTCCCATATGCCATATGTAGCTTTAATATTCATTTTATTTAAAATATTAGAAACTAGCACACTTGCTAAACAAGAATCAGTGTCCGGATTTTTATGTCCTATTATCATAATATTGTCGGCACTTCTTAATTTCTCAAGATTCATAATTATCCTTTCTAATTTTAAAATAATGCGGAAGAAAAAGCAGATTAGTCATCTGCTAAATTATCAAAATAACCAGAAACGTATACAACCGGAGTACCTTTATCACCAGATCCTGATGTTAAATCACATAACGAACCAACTAAATCAGTAATGCGGCGTGGAGTAGTACCAAGTGATACATTCTTACCAACTAAATTATCTTCCTTCGCTTTAATTTCCTTCTTTATAGCATCTTTAAGTTCATCGCCTTTTAAATCAGCAAACATATTATCTGATACATACTTAAGTTTTATTTCATTAGGAGTGCCTTCTAAGCCTTTTGTATAAGCAGGGGATACCACTGGATCAGCAAGTTCCCAAATATGACCAACTGGATCTTTAAAAGCACCATCACCATAAACCATAACTTCAACTGTTTTGCCCGTCTTTTCTTTAAGTTTAGTTTGAATTTCATTAACCAAAGTATTTCCTGTCTTTGGAAATAACTTTAATCTTTCGTCTGTTGATTTATTAGAACCAAGTAATCCAAAATCGGGGTTAAAACCAGAACCATTAACCGGTTTATTTAAAACATCTGCTAAAGAATAAACATTTGCTCCCGCTTTTTCTAATAACTTTTTCGTTTTAGTTCTCGTATGAATATCACAAACAAGAACGTCCTTTTCATAATTTAGAATTTCTAATGGATTATTTGCAAAAACAAATTCTACTTCACAATTTTCTTTATGACAAAAATCTCTATAATAGTCAACCATATTTATTCCTGTAAATGGATGAATCCATGAACCAAAATACTCTTTATATTCATCTTCATTAATCGTACTTCCTAAATTAAACTTGCTATTATCTAAAATTTCCTCACTCATAATGCCATTACCAACTTCATCACTTGGAAAAGATAGTAACATCGTAATTTTATTCATACTTCTAGCAATACCCTTTAAAATCATTGAAAAACGATTTCTTGATAAAATAGGGAAAACAACGCCAATTTCTTTATTAGGAAATTTTTCACTTAAATCGGTAACAATATCATCAACTGTCACATAATTTCCTTCACTAATTCCCACAACTGCCTCTGTAATTGCGACAATATCTTTATCTTTAAATGAAAAACCTTCATTTTCACTTGCTTTTATTAATGAATCAACCACTATATCGGCAAGATTATCTCCTTCTTTAATAATAGGTGTTCTAATTCCTCTTACGATAGTTCCTACACATCTCATATCATTCACATCCTTCTATTATAAATTTTACGATTGTTTAAATAATTAGTCAATTTAAAATGTTAAGTAGATGTTTAATAATCTAAAGTAAGCAGATGAAAACTATTTTCGGGAATGCTTAAATTTAATTTATCATAAATTCCTTTAACGTCTAAAAAACTAACTGAATTTGAAAACCATGATAATACATCTCTTGCATTAGATTTTCTTTTTCCAGTAATTCTATTAAGTAAATCTACGGTATTTTCATTACTTCTAACAATTTTAAAATGATATTTTTCTAAAACTTCATTAATGAGTAACATAACAATAGGACTTGTAATACTAACTTCTAAATCTCTAGAAAAAGTCATCATCAAATATGAAATAACCATAAAAGCATCTTTTTCATCCATGTTTTCAGGAAGAATAAATGTACTAAGTGGCATATCAAATGATTTATTTTCGGAAAGTAACTGATAATAATTTAATCTATAACTTGTTAAAGTAGGGTGTGTTTTTGCAAAATTTTTAGGTTTCATAACCATTCCTTTCTTAATATAAATTATATTAAGAAAAAGTATATTAATTAATAAATAATAATTTTATTTGCAAGAAATCAACCAGCAACAAAAAACGACTTCTTAAAAAGTCGCTTATAATCTAAACTGGTGGAGAATAGGAGACTCGAACTCCTGACCCTCACGGTGCAAGCGTGATGCTCTACCAACTGAGCTAATTCCCCAAAGAACATACTAATTTTAGCATATGAATATTCTAAAATCAAGTATTCTTTTTAATTTTGTCTTAATTTTTAATTATTTTTCTTAAAAAGAAGTCCATCCACCATCGACAGGTAAAATGACACCATTTACATAGCTAGCATCATCACTTGCTAAAAATAGGGCAGCAGTTGCAATTTCACTAGCTTCTCCTAGTTCGGGACTACAAGCAATAACTGTTTTAGCACGATTATAACCATCCATATTTGGCATTCCCATTGAAGAACTTATATTAGTCTTAATTCCTCCTGGCGCGATTGCATTAACTCTAATTCCATCTGGCATATACATATAAGCAGTGTTCTTAGTTAAAGAATTTAAAGCTGCTTTAGAAGCACAATAAATTGCTCCTGCGCATGTATGTGATCCTCCAACTGAAGAAATATTTATAATATTACCCTTCGTTTTATTTTCTTTAAAAACATTAACTGCTTTATTCATTGCCCACATAGGACCATAAAAATTAGTTTTCATAACTCTTTCATACATTTCATCTGTGATATTTCCTACTGGACTCATATCATCCATAACTCCCGCATTATTTACTAAAATATCGAAAGAGCCAAACTTTTCTAAAGCAAAATCAATCATTTTTTCATTAGTTTCCTTTAAACTAATATCGCCAGCAAATATTTCTAATTTACCTTTTTCATTACTAAGTTCATTTAATAATGCTTCTAATTTTTCTTTTCTTCTAGCAACTGCTACCACATTCGCACCATTTTTAACGAATAATTTAGTAATTGCTTCACCCATACCAGATGAAGCCCCAGTTACTACAACTGTTTTATTTTCTAACTTCATTTTTACATCCTCCATATTTTTCATTATAAGAAAATCTTATATCAAAGTCAAACCATTTTATTTTGCTTCATATTAAGTTAATTATTCTTTCTTTAAAGCAAATCTGCATACTTTATTTTGACTATTTCGCAAAAATGAATATCTTTTTCATTGTCTAAAACTATTTTTTGCTGTGCCCTTAAAATCTTCGTAACCGTTCCTTTAATCATTTTAAGATATCCCTTTTGATAAATTGTAATCTCAATCGGAATAACATTAAAATATGATTCAAATATTTTACTTTCTAAATATTCCATTTGTTCATCAGAAAGAGAAGGCTTATATATTTTGGCTTTATCATTTTCAATCTCTTTAATTAAATATTTACTATTTACAACGGAGTTAAAAGGTGCCCATTTAATCATTCCACGATCATGCACTATGACCACCTATTTTTTTATTACGAGCTTTTGCAGTTGAATCTGCTAGTAAACTAGAAGCCTTTAAAATACTATTAGCCCCAAATTTATTTTTTATTTTATCAATTGCTTCATTTTCTTGCTTCTTTAAAGTAACCTCTTCATAAGTTTCAAACAAATTAAGCTGCACTCCAATATTATCTGATAACTTGCCGTAACAAAGACTTACTTTTCTAATTGGCAAATACTCATAATACCTATCAAAAATACTTTCACAAATATTATAAATTAAATTAACATCATCCGTCGCTGCATCTAGTTTTTGCATATGATAAAATCCCCCACCAATACTTTTAGAATAACCAATACCAAGTCCAATTAAAGAAGTATGCTTCTTATTTTCTCTTAATCTCTTTGTTAAAACATCAATCATCTCTTTAATAATAAGCATTATATTATTTTCATCATAATCCTTAAATAAAATTTGACTGTGACTCATAGATTTATCTTTTGGAGCATAATTAAAATCATGGATTTTTGCTAAATCAATGCCATTAGCGTGATTCCAAAGTTCCTCACCAATTACTCCGAACTTTTCTTTTAATTTATTTTTACTATAACAAGCAATATCCCCAATTTTAAATAATCCTAGTTTATTAAGCCTTTTTTCTAATCTAGAACCAATACCCCACATTTTAGATAGGGGAGTAATATTCCACAGCTTGCTTTGCACATCATCATAAGTCCAAACTGCGATATTATCTGGAGTATGCTTAGCCTCAATATCCATTGCTACTTTAGCCATCAATAAATTGGGTCCAATTCCCGCCGTTGCTGTTAGTCCTGTTTTATCTTTAATTCTTTTTAATATTGTTTTAGCAAGCTCTAAAGAAGTCATTTTATACATCTTTAAATAATCAGTTACATCAATAAAAACTTCATCAATAGAGTATACATGCATATCTTCACTAGCTACAAATTCCAAATAAATACTAAGAACTTCTTTACTTTTCTTTATATATAAACTCATTCTCGGAGGTACTTTTAAAATCTTAATATTTTTAGGTAGTTCATAAACGCGGCACCTGCCTGGAACACCCAACTTTTTTAGATAAGGAGAAACTGCTAAAGTAATCGCTCCATTTCTATTAGGGTCACATACCACTAAAGGAACTTTAAAAGCATCCAGTCCTCTTTCTACACACTCACAAGAGGCAAAAAAACTCTTTAAATCAATGGCAATAATTTCTCTTTTAATAAATACATTATCCATCCTTCTTCACCTCCTAATAATTATAAAACAATTGTATGATATAGTCAATTTCCAAATATTGGCATTATTCTTAACCAGTCATTTTCTTTTTGCTTTCTTTCGTTTATAATATCTATAAAGGTGATTTTATGGAAGCAGAAGTTTTAATTGGTTATGGCGCTAAAATAATAGATAAAGCCTTTTCTTATGATGTGCCTAAAATCCTAGAAGATAAACTAAAAGTCGGTATGAAAGTAGTCGTTCCTTTTGGCAAAACAACTACTAATGGTTTTGTCATTAATATTAAAAATAAAACCAATGGAAATGAACTAAAATCCATAACCAGTATAGCAGATGAAACGTTCGTTTTAAATGATGAACTATTAAAACTCGGAAAATATATTAAAGAAACCACTTTATGCTCCCTAGTTACAAGTTATCAGTGCATGCTTCCTTCTAGTATGAAAATCAAAAATATTAAAAGCAGCTACCAAAAATATGATGAGTATCTTATCTTAAATAGTCGCGATTTAGCCAAGGACTTTATTAAAAATAATGCCCGTAAAAAGCGTGCCTTAACTTTACTTAATGATCTTCTAAATGCAAATAAAGTATTAAAGAAAAATTATTCATCCGCCATAGTAGAACCTTTACTTAATGAAAATATTATTAAAATTGTTAAAGAAAATAAATACCGCATTAATAAAACCAATGATAAAAAGACTGCTAAAAAATTAACGGATGAACAATTAAATGTCTATGAAAGTATTACTTCATCACTAAATACTAATGATATTTTTTTACTTTTAGGTGTAACTGGTTCTGGTAAAACGGAAGTATATATGCAAGTCATAGAAAAAGTTATTGCTGAAAAGAAAAATGTCATCATGTTAGTTCCCGAAATAAGTTTAAGTATGCAAATAGTAAACCGTTTTTATGAACGCTTTGGTAGTAGTGTTGCTATTTTTCATAGTGCTTTATCTGAAGGTGAAAAATATGACGAATACCATAAAATATTAAATGGTGATGTTCACTTAGTAGTTGGAACTAGAAGCGCCATTTTTGCGCCATTTCCTAATATTGGCTTAATTATTTTAGATGAAGAACAAAGTTCTAATTATAAGCAAGACAATAATCCTAGATATCATGCCAAAGACATTGCCATTTGGCGCAGTCAGTATCATCATTGTCCTGTTATTTTAGGAAGCGCAACCCCTTCATTAGAAAGTATGGCAAGAGCAAGTAAAGGAGTATATAAACTTTTAACTTTAAAAAATAGAATTGGAAGTGCTAAACTTCCTAAAATTACTTTAGTCGATATGCAAGCAGAATATAAAAAAAGAAATATGATTGTAAGCGATAAATTAGACTCTCTTATTAAAGAAAGAATTAATAATCATGAGCAAGTTATCATCTTTTTAAATAGAAGAGGCTTTACCACTATGAAAACATGTAAAAATTGCGGCTTTACTTTTAAATGTCCTCACTGTGATATAACTTTAATTTATCATAAATCTTCTAACCATCTAAGATGCCACTATTGTGGATATACTTTATTAAATACTGATATTTGTCCCGAATGTCATGAAGAGAGCCTAACATCTTATGGCCTTGGTACAGAAAAACTAGAAGAAGAATTAAAAATAAGATATAAAGATGCTAATATTCTTAGAATGGATGCTGACACCACCAGTAAAAAGGGTAGTAGTGAAGCCATGATTAAACAAATCGAAAATGGTGATATTGATATTATTATCGGCACGCAAATGATAAGTAAAGGTTTCGATTTTCCTAAAGTAACCTTAGTTGGTATTATCAATGCTGATGAAACTTTAAATATTCCTGATTTTCGTAGCGGTGAACGTACTTATGAATTAATAAGTCAAACCGCGGGAAGAGCCGGACGTAAAGACCTTCCCGGCGAAGTCATCATTCAAACCTTTAATCCTGAAAATAATACGCTTTTATATGTTGCCAATAATGATTATTTAGGAATGTATAACTATGAAATGAATATTCGTAAAACTCTTAAATATCCACCATATTTTTATTTGACTATTATTAAAATTGCCTCTAAAGATTACAATATGGCCAGTAGCGAAATTTCTAAAGTTTATAGTTTTTTAAATAAAAATTTAAATAATGTTATTATGTTAGGTCCAACTACCGCCCCAATGTTTAAAGTAAATGGTATTTATCGTTTTCAAATAATTTTAAAATATAAAAATTATGAGTTCATCAAAAATACTTTAATATCACTTGATGATTTATATAAAACAAATACTAAAGTAAATTTGGAAATCGATAATAATCCTAGCCGAGTTTAATCGACTGCTATTTATTTAGCAAAGTCTGTGGTTAATACCATAGACTTTTTACGTATACAATATTAACTTGACATGGGGGGGGTTATTAGTACAATTATGTAGAAAATATCGGGTGATTTTCTATGAATAAGTATAAAGAAAAAATAGGTGACATTTTAAATAAAGTAAAAGGAAATAAGAGAGTTTTATATTTGACATTTTGTACGATTCTAATTTTATTTTGTCTAGCATTAAATGTAACTTTTGCCAAATATATAACTAAAACTAACAAGCAAGGAACTAATATAACTATCGGGAATATGAGTTATTTGTTTGAAATAAATAAAGATTTTCCTGATTTAAAAAGTGATATATATAATGATCGCATAATAAAGCTAAAGACAAATACAACTCAAAGATACTATGTATCTATAACGGCTCAAAATAAATATGCGTCAAAGTATGAGTTAAATTATCGTGCATGTGCAAGTTATGATGAAAAAACTAATACTTGTACCTATGCTGATAGTTTACCGGAAGGTGTAAGAATTGCTTATGCTTATAATACTCCTAATAAAGTTAGTGGCAGCATTGAAAAAGATGAAACTAAAATAATAACATTATATACAAATAATACTACCAGTGGTGATGTTTATCTAGAACTTACAATGAATGCCGGATATATTCATAACGAGTTAAAGACACTGGGAAGCAACTATAATTTGATTACAGAAGAATTTGAAAATCCCCAAGATCAATCAATTGAAATAAAATCAATAATTGCTTATGCAAATGGAGAAGAAGTCGAAAGTTATGAATTCCCATCTCATGGTAACTTTTCTTTAAAAATGACCTGTTATGATAAAGATGGCAATGAATCAACTACTGCCCATGCTGATGGATATTGGAGCGGAACTAAGTGGGTAGTAAATGTAAATTCAGCAACTGAAAATACAATTTGTTATGCTAAATTTACAACCACTACAACGCCTATACCGAATTTTCAATATTTGGTAAATGGTTCTGATGTTACATCTAATTCGGCATATGTAAAAACAATTAATGACGGCGACGGTAATTGGCGCATTAAATTCTTTGAAAGTGGTACATTTGTAATGTCTTATCCTGATGTAAATTATATTGATGTCTTCGTTGTTGGAGGCGGTGGAGGCGGAGGCGGCTCTGGTGTAAATGATGATAGTGATTGGGGGAGTAAAGGTGCCGGCGGAGGCGGAGGCGGCTACACTAAAACCTGTAGGTATTCTAATGAATTAAATACTGAGTTAATTGCTATAAATAAAGATACCAATTATAATATAGTTATTGGTGCTGGCGGAACTGCTGGCCAATGTCGACCTAATCAAACAACCATTCCTTTACTTCCTGGTGGAAATGGTGGAACTAGTTCTGGATTTGAATGTTCAGCGGCGGGCGGTAAAGGAGGACCAACAAGTTATTATAAATATGGATCACCTGGTGGCTCTGGCGGAGGCGGAGGAGGAATTCATTATGCAGGAGGAACTGGCGGCTCAGATGGCAGCGCTGGTGAAGGATCCGGTGGAGATTTTGGAGTTTCTATTGGGGGTGGTGCCGGTGGTGCTGGTCAAGGAAGCACAACTCGTGAATTTGGTGAATCTACTGGTGATTTATATGCCGGCGGAGGAGGCGGAGGTGCTGGAGTGAACAACGGTAATGGTGGCGCTGGCGGCTCTGGTGGCGGCGGAACAGGCGGGAATTCAGGTGGCGGCGGTACTGCTGGAACAAAAAATACTGGAGGTGGCGGCGGCGGAGCTGGAAATTCTTGTTCAGTAGTATCTGGCAATGCTGGCGGCTCCGGAATTGTAATTATTCGCAATCATCGTGTTTAATAAACTCAACAAAAAAGAAATCCTAATACAAAAAGATTTCTTTTTTTAAAACCAATATTTTTCTTATTTTCTTTTGGAAAGTAGATTTTTTATGATATACTGGAAAAGGTGATAAAAGTGGAAGACGCATTAAAAAGAATTCACGACTATAGTTTAGAAGAAATTATGGGCTTAAGATTTGCCCGTTATTCCAAATATATAATTCAAGATCGTGCTATACCTGATGTAAGAGATGGCTTAAAACCAGTTCAAAGAAGAATTATTTATGCTATGTATCGTGATAAAAACACTTATGATAAACAATTTAAAAAATGTGCTAATGCTGTAGGTAACGTATTAGGTAAATATCATCCACATGGAGACTCATCCGTTTACGAAGCCTTAATTCGTATGAGTCAAAAGTGGAAACAAAATCACACTTTAGTAGAAGTAGATGGTAACAATGGTTCTGTTGATGGTGACCCACCAGCAGCATATCGTTACACTGAATGTAGACTTTCTAAAATAAGTGAAGAACTTTTAAAAGATATCGATAAAGATACTGTGGTTATGGCTCCTAACTATTCTGATACATTATTAGAGCCTACCGTTTTACCGGCTAAATTTCCTAACCTTTTAGTTAATGGAACTAACGGTATTTCTGCTGGGTACGCTACTAACATACCACCTCATAACTTAATTGAAGTATGTGATGCTATTATTAAAAGAATAGATAGTCCTAATTGTCATGATGAATCTATTTTTGAAATAATAAAAGGGCCGGACTTTCCAACTGGTGGTATTGTTGAAGGAACCGATGGAATTATATCAGCCTTTAAAACAGGCAAAGGAAAACTTATTGTTAGATCGAAATATGCCTTTGAAAAAAATAAAGGCAAAGAGCAAATTATAATAACTGAAATACCTTTTGAAGTAAATAAAAGAGTTTTAGTTGAAAAAATTGATGAAATAAGATACGAAAAGAAATTAGATGGCATTGCGGAAGTAAGAGATGAATCCGATAAAGAATCATCAATCAGAATTGTAATTGATTTAAAACAAGGTGCTGATAAAGATTTAGTATTAAAATATCTACTTAAAAATACTGACCTTCAAACATCATACAACTACAACATGGTATGTATAGATAAACGTAGACCACGACTTTTAGGTATTATTCCTATTATCGATGCTTATATCGACCATCAAAAAGATGTTGTAACTAAAAGAACTAAATTTGATTTAGATTTTGCCCTAAAAGAAATGCATATAACTGAAGGACTAGTTAAAGCTATCAGCATTCTAGATGAAGTCATCGCTGTCATTCGCGGTAGTCAAAACAAGCAAGATGCTATCATAAACTTAGTTAAAAAATATGATTTTACCGAAGAACAAGCAACTGCAATCGTTATGCTTCAGTTATATAGACTTACTAATACTGATATAACTATATTAGAAGAAAAATTAGAAAACCTACGTAAAATCATTAATGAATTAAATCTAATTTTAAGTGATGAAAACAAATTAAAATTAGTCATTAAAGAAGAACTTCGCCGTATTAAAAAAGAATATGGCACTCCTAGAAAAACAGAAATATCAAATTTTGTTACCGAACTTAAAATTGACGAAAAAGACTTAATTACTAAAGAAGATGTTATTATCATTTTAACTAAAGATGGTTATTTAAAGAAAGTAAGTAAAAAGTCTCATGACAGTAATGATGGTGAAACTGCCTTAAAACCAGGCGATTACGTTATAAATTACTTACAAACTAACACTTTAAATAAATTATGCATATTTACATCTCTAGGAAACTACTTGTATATTCCTATTCATGAAATACCATCATGCAAGTGGAAAGATTTAGGTAAACATGTAAGTAATATCGTAACTATGAATCCTGATGATAAAGTAGTAAATGCTTATGTCATTAATGAAGAAATTACCAACCCAATTGTAACTTTCTTTACTAAAGATGGTATGGTAAAACAAACTTCCCTAAATGATTTCATTGTTAGTCGTTATAATAAAGTATATACCGCGATGAAAATTAAAGATAACGATGAAGTAGTTAATGTTTGGATCACTAAACCATATACATTAATAATTACTGAAAGTGGCTACTATCTAAATTATAATACTAGTGAAATACCTGTAAGTGGTGCTAAAACTAGTGGCGTAAAGGGAATTAATTTAAAAGAAGACCATGTTGTTGCTGGTTTAACATTTACCGATGATGATGAATATATTGATATATTTACAAATAAGGGAACTGCTAAACGTATTAAACTTAAAGATTTAAATACTTTATCAAGAGCCAAAAGAGGTACAACTTTAATTAAGAAAGTAAAATCAACTAACTATGAAGTAATTAATGCTATGATTGCGAGTACGAAAGATGTTATCGGTTTATTATCTGGTAATGAAATTAATTATTTAAAAAATAGTGAAATTGCTATCATGGACTTAACATCAACTGGTTCTGTGATCACTAAACAAAAAATAGATAAGGTATTCATCTTAAAAGAATTAAAAGTTATTATAGATAAAAATGCCGAAACAATTCTTCCTAAAGATGAACAAGCAACTGAAATGACCATTGACGATTTTTTAGATGATTTTAAATTATAGTCTAAAAACCACTTATTAAAAATATAATTTAATAGGTGGTTTTATAATGGATAAAAAAGAAGAATTTAAAAGTTTTGTCCAAAAGCATCCCGAACTAGTATCATATATTAAAGATAAGAAAAATACTTGGCAAGATTTTTACGAAATTTATGATATGTACGGTGATGATAAAAATGTTTGGGATAAATATAAAGATGAAAGTCCTTTAAATGCAGAAGAAAGTAGGGCTAAAAGTACATCTTTAGCCGAGCTAGCTAGTTTAGTTAAAAATATTAATATTGATAATGTTCAAAAATATATCAATAATGCCCAAAAAGCCATAAATGTAATTCAAGAACTTACCAGTAAGAATCCTGTAAAAACAGAAAACGTTATTCCTAAAAGTCCTAGACCAATAACCAAATTTTTTGGTGATTAATGAAAACAGAAATTTTAATAAAAATTAATAATGATAAAAATCTTCATGATTATTTAAGAAAAAATTCTTATTGGTACAAATATTTAAATCGCAGTGATAAATATTATAAAGATTTACTAAGCGAGTATAAAAAAGATAAACGAAATGAAAAAACAAATAAAGTAACTGACACTTTAAGTACATTAGATACCGTTAATACTATCTTTAAAATGCTAAAATAGCATTGACTTTACTTACTACTTTTTATATAATTTATTTAGAAAGTAGGAGAGAGAATGAAAAATAAAAAAGGTTTTACTTTGGTAGAATTATTAGCAGTTATCGTTGTTTTAGCAATTATCATGATTATCGCCGTACCATCTGTATTAAATAGTATGACAGATGCTCGTAGAAACTCATTTGCTGTTTATGGTGAAAAACTAATTAACTCAGCACAAGCACAATCTCAATCAACTGCCATGGTTAATGGAACAATAAAAAAATGTTATACTATTAACGAATTAGTTGATGGTGCTCACGGTTCATACGAAGGCTACGTTCAAAGACTAGTTCATGGTGAAAAAGAATATTATTTCTTAACCCTAAGAGACTCTAACTATGCTGCTGTAAATATACTTGCTCAAGAACTTGAAGCAGTAAAATCCGGCGTACAAACTACATATAAAACTCATGTAATTGTTGGAAGAGACACAATTGATGCTGATACAGAAGGAAAGAAAGTTACATTCACAGAATGTCCTGCAACACCAACCGTATCTGAGGCTGATATTCCAAATTCAGTAACATCTTCTTAATAAAAAAGTTCAGTTTAAAACTGACTTTTTTTGTGTTATAATCTTTATGGTGATTTAAATGATAATCGGTTCACATGTAAGATTTAAAAATGATCAATTACTTGGAAGTGTTAATGAGGCTCTTAGTTATGGCTCTAATGCTTTCATGTTTTATACTGGTGCTCCTCAAAATACCGTGCGTTCTAGTATTAATGATGAATATACTTTTTTAGCCCTAAATAAAATGAAAGAAAATAATATCTCTTTAGAAAATGTTATTTGTCATGCGCCTTATATCATCAATTTAGCAAATAATATGGAGCCAGAAAAGTATGAATTTAGCATTGAATTTTTAAGAAAAGAATTAGATAGATGTAAACAAATGCAAATAAAATATATTGTTCTTCATCCTGGTTCTGCTGTTAAGCATGATAAAGTTACTGCTATAAGTAATATTATAAATGGTTTAAATAAAGTTATTAGAGAAGACGATGTAACTACTATTTTACTCGAAACAATGGCGGGAAAAGGTACTGAAATAGGTTCTAAGATGGATGAATTATGGTCTATAATTAAAAATATCGAATTAAAAGACCACATCGGTGTCTGTTTAGATACTTGCCATTTAAATGATTCTGGAGTTGATTTAAAAGAATTCGACCGTTACTTAGAGTTATTTAATAAGTATATTGGCATCGATAAAATAAAATGTATTCATATAAATGATTCTAAAAACGCTTTAGGTTCTCATAAAGATCGCCATGAAAATATTGGCTATGGCACAATTGGCTTTGATACTTTAATGAATATAATTAATCATCCCAAATTAAAAGATGTTCCTAAAATACTAGAAACACCATATATTAATGATAAACCTCCATACAAAGAAGAAATCGCTATGATCAAAAGTGGTACTTTTAATGGCAACCTAATTATGGATGTTATAAATAACTAATATATTTCTTAATTAATTTTTCAATTTTTTGAAAGTTTTCTTCGGAAAACTTTTCTTTATATGCACTAAGATCAAAACTATCTCTATTTTTTATAACTTCACGATAATTATTCTTAATAAAATTATAAACAAAATCGGTTTCCTCATCACTTAAAGCAATATCATTCTTATAAGCAAAGTCTCTAACATTACTTACGCTCATATTTCTTACATACAAATCAATAATATCCATATCTTCACCCTTATATATCATATGTAATAAATTCTTAAAATAAACCATAATAAAAATATGAAAAGAAATATAGTGGTTTTGCTCATTGTAACTATCAATTTAATTTGTTTATATCGTATTATTTCCTTAAATCAAAATAATGCTTATACCATAAATAATTCAGTATTTGAAGGTTTAACTGCACCAAGAGGACGCATTCTTGATGTAAAAGGAAATATTTTAGTGGACAACATTGGAGTCAAATCTTTAGTCTTTAATAAACTTAATATTAAAAATAGTGAAGTTATAACTATCAGTGAAAAACTAGCGGAAATAATTGATATTAATGAAAATCTAACTGACTATGATAAAAGATATTATTACTATTTAAATAATAAAAATGAAATAGATAAATTAATAAGCAGTGATTCTTTAAAAAAATACGAAGAAAGAAAAATTAGTTCTAAAGACATTTTAGAAGAAAAATTATCTTTAATAAGTGAGGAAAAATTAAACAAGGTAAATTCTAAAGCTGCTTATATTTATAAATTACTAACAGATGGTTACAGTTATGAAGACAAAATAATTAAAAAAAATTTAACTAAAGAAGAATATAACAAGGTAAATAGCATGGATTTAAAAGGTATTAGAACTGAAATAACTTGGGAGCGTTACTATCCATATAAAAGTTTACTAAGAGATGTTTTAGGTGTAGTATCATCATATAAACAGGGAATTCCTTACGAACTTAAAAATTATTATCTTAAAAAAGGTTACAAATTAAACGACCGAGTAGGAGTTACCAACTTAGAATATATTTATGATGATTATTTAAAAGGAACTAAAGCAAAGTACGAAGTAAAAGATAATAAAATAACTAAAATAAAAGACGAAGAAAAAGGTAAAGACTTAGTCTTAAGTATTGATATTAAAATGCAAATGGATATTGAAAAAATCATGGAAGAAGAAATGCTTACGGCTAAAAAAGAATATAACACTAAATATTATAATACATCATATATGGTTGTTAGTAATCCCGTTACTGGAGAAGTTATTTCTTTAATTGGAAAAAATTTAAATGATGATCAAACCTTTAATGACTATTCTTATTATAATGTTATAAATTCTTTTACAATTGGTAGTGCGGTAAAAGGAGCTAGTATTTCTGTCGGTTACAACAATCATATTATTGATGAAAATACTAAAGTAAAAGATGGCTGTGTTTATTTAAAAAATCAAGGCGGCAAATGTTCTTGGAAAACTTTAGGAGTTATGAATGATATCGAAGCCCTTCGCATGAGTAGTAATTATTTTCAGTATCTAATCGCAGTTGGCTTAACTGGTCATAAATATAAAGCGGGAATAACTTTAAATGCTAATAAAAGTCATTTTGACATATACCGAGATACCTTTGCATCATATGGTCTTGGGACTAAAACTAATATTGATTTAATAAATGAAAGTACTGGGCAAAAAGGCACAACTTACAGTGATGATTTATTACTTAATATGTCTATTGGTCAGTACGATACCTATACGCCTATTAGCTTAAGTCAGTATATAAATACCATTGCGACGGGAAAGAGAAAAGAATTATCCTTACTTAAATATATTTTAAATAATGATGGCTCAATCTACTATGAAAAACAAAATAAAGTTTTAAATAAACCCTTAATTGAAGATAAATATTTAGACCGCATTAGAAAAGGCTTGTATGAGGTAAATAAAAGTGGTACTGGTTATTCATATACAACTCATAAGTTTACATCCGCTGGCAAAACGGGTACTGCTGAAAGTTTTATGGACACAAATTTAGATGGTAAAATCGATAAACAAACTGTTTCAACTTCCTATATTATGTATGCTCCTTTTGAAGATCCTAAATTTAGCATAATAATTGTTAGTCCTAATATAAAATATAAGAATAATGTATCTAATTATAAATATCCTATAAATGCTAAAATAATGAGAAGAGTTAGTACTTTAGTTTATGATAATTATGCTTAAAACTAAAAAATTCCTTCATAAAGCCTCATAAAACTCATAATTTATATTGATAAACCTTTAAAATATATGATATAATACTAAGGCAATGAAAAAGGAGGAATAACCATGGCTAAGAAAAATGAAAATCGTGAAAGCATTGAATTAAAATGCAGCGTTTGTGGTTCATTTATAAGACCAAGTGAAAAAAATAAAGCAAACACTCCAGATAAGTTAGAAATTAAAAAATTCTGTCCAAAATGTAAAAAAGTCCAAGTGTTTAAAGAGAAAAAATAATAAAGGAGTAATTTTATGAATGTTAATATTAATGATATTAAAAACGGTATGACTTTAATTCTAGATGGAAATTTATGCATGGTTATCGATTTCCAACATGTTAAACCAGGAAAAGGTCCTGCTTTCGTAAGAATTAAATATCGTAATTTAAGAACTGGTGCTACAGTTGAAGATACATTTAATACAACTCTAAAATTAGAAAAGGCTCATGTTGATAAATTACATATGCAATATCTATATAAACAAGGTAATGACTATGTATTTATGAATACTGATGATTATAGCCAAATGGAAATTAACGAATCTATCATTGGTGATGATGTTAAATTCTTAAAAGAGGGTTTAGAAATTGAAGTTCAAATGTATCAAGGTGAAATATTAGGTATTGTTTTACCTGAAAAAATTGAATATACAGTAACCGAAACAACTGATGCTGTAAAAGGCAATACAACAAATAACGCTATGAAAGATGCTACTATTGAAAGTGGTTATGTAATAAAAGTTCCTATGTTTATTTCTCAAGGAGAAAAAATTATTGTAACTACTAAAGATGGTAAATATTCATCAAGAGCTTAGTTTTAAATTTAAAAGTCTATGGTTTGCTACTATAAGTGGTTAATATCATAGACTTTTTGTATGCACAATATTAACTTGACATGGGGGGGGTTATTTATATAATTAAGTAGAAAATATTGGGTGATTTTCTATGAATAAGTATAAAGAAAAAATAGGTGACATTTTAAATAAAACGAAGGGGAATAAAAGAATTATGTGGCTTTCTATAATAAGCGTACTTGTCCTTTTTACTGCAGCTTTAAATATAACT
>CAKOOC010000024.1 GCA_934098375.1 uncultured Bacilli bacterium | reverse complement strand
AGAAAAACTTCAAGAAAATCTAAGATTAAGAGAAGAAGAACGACAAAAAAAAGCTCTAGAAGATGCTACTAAAAAAGAAGAGGAAGAAAGAAAAGCCGAACTAAAAAGATATAATAGAGAGAAAAAAGCCGAATTAAGACACCGCAAAATAGACAAAGTTAATCGTATTGCCACGGTGGCAGGTACGGTTGTAGTATGTGTCTCTCTAGCAGCATCCCTATATTTTTTAGGCTATAAAGAAGTAATTTCTAAAATTAATCATGCCGCAGAAAGTAACAGACCTCGAACTGAAATAGCTATGGTTAATGATCAAAATTATTCATCTTCTGCTGATGATATAGTTATCCATAATATAAATATACCCGTTACTTCAACTGAAGAAAAAGCAAATGCTTACTTAATAGCCGAAGAAAAATATAAAAATATTATTCCTGAACTTGCCGAAACTTATGGGGTCGATCAATCATTATTAACAGCCATTTGTGCATCTAATCTTGAAAATAAAGATGGCATTGCTAACTCTAGCGGCAAAATAGGCCCTATGAACATTTCTTATTATAATTTAGAAGGACGCTCATTTAGAGTTTATAATTATAAACAAAAAACTTGGGATACAATTGTTGTAAATCAAGAAAAATTAAAAGACAACTACCAGAATATAAAAATCGGTTGTGCTTTAATTCAAATGGCATACCGAGACAATAGCCATAACTTAGTTATCGCTTTAGAAAGCAGTGAATTAGGAAAATATACTCCTGCAAAATTACAAGAAAAAATAATGGCTTATGCTAAAAACACTGTTTTAAGTTATGCTGATATCATTTCTAATAAAGACAATTATGAATGGTACAGTGTAGCGTTTCAAAATGATGATTCTTACTTTGGTAAAATTGCTAGTTATTTACCAGCTAAACAAATATTAAGCATGAGATCAATTAATTATTTAGGTAGTTCAAGTACTGATTTTTATACCGTTACAAAACCCCTTGAAAAAGAATTAGAAAGTACATATTAGAGGTGTCTATGACAAAATATTATTTAAATATAAATGAAGAAAATAAAATTGTTTTATCAGGCGGAAACCTAGAATCTCCAACTATTGACTTAGAAAAAATAAATCGCTTTATGAGCAATATTGCTAAGTATGCTGAAAATAAAGAACTTTTAGAAGAAAATGAAACTACTATTAAATATTTAATTGACACAGTAGAAATATCTGTAAATAAAAAAGTTTTAGAACAATTTAACAGCTATTTAGCTGCCTATCGCATTTTAAATATTCTTCCTAAAACTGTATCAGAAGTCAGCAAAAAAGCTTCCTTAAATACTGATGAAAAAGAAATGATTGAAATTATAACTACTGATTTAAAAAGAGCTTTAAATAATGGTAACATTAAAAAGATTAAAGAATTAACTGCTATATTAAAAAAGAAAAATCATCAGTTAGTAAGTGATTATAATATTAAAATTTCTGTAAATCGTGAAAAATCTATTAATGGAAATGTTATTAAAATTGGGGCAGTCGTCCTTGGAATAGGGATATTTGCTTTGGCTATTTATAATAGTATCAACGCGAATAATAATATTTCCAAAGAAGATTTAATTACGCCTATTCCTATAATTACACCCGTATTAGAAACACCTAATATTGGCTACGTAGAAGCAACCCCTAATGTAACTCCCAATGTTATTATAGATAACCCCGCAAGTTTACCATCAGACTTAGAACCTTATTATAACGGAAATACATCTTATAATCCTTATGAATATGTAGAGCCAACTGCTGCTCCTTACGATCCAAATACCAATCAAAATGTTCCGGAGGCTTCCGAAGTAACGCCAGCCCCATCTACACCTCAAGTAGAGGAAGTAACTCCAACTCCATACATTCCTAAAGTTATAGATGGGGGAGTATCATATGTTAATATACCAGGTCTTCAAGATGCTTCGTGGACTGACAAGCTTGCTTTTGTCAAAAAAAATTATGGAAGTACTTTTGAAAAATACGCCAAAATAACTGGCAATAGTAGTGCTATTATGATGGCTCTAGCAACTCAAGAAAAAGGTTATCATGAACCAATTAGAGATCCATATGGTGATGTAGGTATATGTCAAATAAACCCAGATATCTGGCTAAAAAAAGATTCTCAAGGTAATTATTATGTAAGTGAAGACTACTATGATTTTTCTGAAAATAAATGGAAAAACTTCTTATTTGACGAAACCATTTATAATGAAGAAGAAAATATTTTTGCAAGTAATATTATCTTTCATAATTGCTTAAATGAGTTTAAAGGAAATATAGTAGCTGCCTTATTTGCATATAACTGGGGACCAACTGCTACAAAAGAAAAATTAATGCAAATTTCTTCTGAGTATGGCATGGATTATGATGAATTCTTAACAAATACTCCAGATTATAGATGGATAGATGCCTTTAATGAAGAAGTAAAAGGTGAAAACGGTACAACTATGGTTGTCAATTACGCCTTATTAGTATTAAGATATCTTCCTCAAAATACACCAATATCATGTAATATAAACGGTGATGATGGAAATATTTATGCTAAAGTTTACTCAGTAGCATCTGCATTAACCATTAATAATGAAGGATTTGTTTTTAACTAAAAAAATACATAAGTTATTTCATTTCACTTATGTATTTTTTTAATGCCTTAGCATTAGGCCCAAATATTATTTTTAATTGATTATCAATTTCTACAATTCCTTTAGCGCCCAATCTCTGAATGGCTTCTTTATCAACTAAAGTAATATCTTTCAAAGTAACTTTAAGTCTTGACACATTAACTTCCGTATCTAAGATATTATCTTTTCCTCCTAAATACTGAACTAACTTATTAATTTCAAAAGTAAAGTTCTTTTTATTTAACTTAACTATTACCAAACTAATTAAAAATAATACAAAAAATATAATTAAATATTGCCACCACATAATTTATCACCCACAAACATTTTATCAAATTTTTAAAAAAAATACACTATTTTTTATATTCCACATAAAATATATTGAGTAAATGAAAGGGTGAATAAAATGTGTAATAATCAAAACGAAGGTAATTGTATCAGTGAAACTTTAAAAGTTATCTGCATATTGCAACAAAATGCTTGTCCTGAAAATTGTTTAGACTCTTGTGATAGACCAATGCTTGGTGGTGGAAATAATTGCTTAATTTGCAATACAAGACCAGTTATGCTATACACTTGCTGTGGTAATGGCGTTCCTCTAAGCATGCCAACTAGCAAAGATTCAAGTGCTACATGTTCAACACCATCAGTAGATAGTTCATGTGAAGGCTGCTCAAATGTCTTTAGAGTTGAAAAAATAGAAGGTAATTGTTGTACATTTAGAGTACTTGCTTTAAATCCAGATCAAACATGTTGCAATAATGTGCCATATATATCTACTAATAGTTTCTTCACAATGAATTTAGATTGCTGCTGCATTGTAAGATGCTTAAATGATTGTTATGTAGATTGTGTATGTTAAATAAATAATAATTTTTACTAATTAAAATTACTTTATTTATAAAGGGCCAAACATGGTTCTTTTTTTGTTAGAATTTACAAAACTAAAAAAATAATATATAATTTATATGTAGTATTTATTCTAATTTAAAGGAATTGTTTATGAAAAAAATAAAAACCAAACCAATTATATTTTTTTACTTAATTATAATTTTGTACTACGTTTTTTGCTGGTATAATTATAGAATCTTAGAAAATGGCAAAGAAAATAATTATCTTTTAAATATGCAATATAATGAGTGTGAAAAATATATTAAAGTAGGTTCAGAAACTCAAAAAGAAATTTATGAAAAATATAAAGATAAATTTATTGTGGACGAAAATTGTAAAGATTTAGTCATAGAAGGAGAAAAACCAAATAGTATTTATTCTATCTATCAGGGATTTTTAAGTTCTGAAAAATTTATTATACCTTTTTTCATGCCTTTACTGGTACTTATTCCTTTTATGTATGTTTTATCAAAAGAATATAATGGTAAAATAGTAAAACAATTTTGTTTAAGAAGTAAATATAGCAATTATATTAAACATATTTATAAAAATGCATATAAAAACATTTATATTATTCCCTTATTTATAGTTATTACATTAATAATTTGTTTCTTAATTTCTAAAGGAAATTTAAATCCTGTTGTAGATGAAAATTTAAATTCCCTTTTACCAAACATATCCTTATTGAAGCCTAATTTATTAAGTTTATTTTTCTTTTTGTTAGTAATAACTTTAAATACAGGAATTTATATTAATATTGGTTTATTTATATTAAATCATAATAAAAAATTTATAATATCTCTTATTGAAAGTGTAATTTGCATATTTTTGATATGGGCACTTAGTGAAATAATAATCGGCTTAATGTTTAATAATTTATTAAATATTAATAGTGGTAATTTTAATATTTTAAATATATATGATTGGGCTGGAGTAACAAATAAATACATTTATTTATCATATAATTTTATATTATTTGTTATTACAGGTTTAATTAGTTATTTATCTTATAAAAATAAAGAAAAGTTTATAATAATGTGTGAAAAATAGCAAGGAAGTGAAAATGAAATGAAACTAGAAGTTAAAAATTTGCAAAAAAGTTTTAAAAAAAATAAAGTAATTAATAACATTTCAATAACATTTGAATCAGGAAAAATTTATGGTTTGTCTGGTAGAAATGGATCTGGAAAAAGTGTTTTTTTAAAACTTATTTGTTCTTTTTATATTCCTGATGAAGGAGAAATTTTATTAGATGGATATAATTATATAAGCAATAATGATTTTTTGCCAAATGCAAGAGCATTAATAGAAAATCCTGATTTTATATCTGATATTACTGGTTTTGAAAATCTTAAACTACTTGCATCAATACAAGGAAAAATAAATGATGATGTAATAATAGATTTTCTAAAAAATTTTTCATTATATGATCAAAAAGATAAAAAGTACAGTGAATATTCCGTAGGAATGAAACAAAAATTAGGTATTATTCAAGTATTAATGGAAAACCCAGATATAATTATTTTAGACGAACCATTTAACGGCGTCGATGAAAGTAGTGTAAACAAAATAAAAAAATATATATTAAATTTAAAAAAACAAAACAAGCTTATTATAATAAGTAGTCATATAAAAAATGATCTTAAGGAATTATGCGATGAAATCTATAACTTTGATAATGGAAGTATTAAAAAAGAAAAGTAAATATTTTAAAATAATAACAGATGCAAATAATTATGGACTATATATAATTATAGTAATATTAACTACTTTCTTAAACTCTTATAATTTAGGATCTTCACTAAGTTTTGATAAAGCATTTTCTTTATTTATTACAACAAGATTTTATGTAATTATTTTAATGCTTTTTATGTTTTTTAGTACAAATCAGATTATTAATTATTTTGAAAAAAATTATTCATTTTCTATTAGACTAAGTAACAAAAATAAATATATTAAAGAAATAGTCAAATTTTCTACTCTATCAAATTTAATCTTTTTTGTTATTTATATTTTAATAAGTGTATCCTTTGTAATACTAAAAAGTGGAAGCTTTAATAACTTTAATTATATAGAAACATATAAAATACCACTTTATTTATACAATATAATTTTATTAATTAAGTACTTTGTTATTATTAATTATTTATCAATTTTTGGAATCCTTATACATAAAAGCAATTTTAAAATAGTTTCTTATATTTATTATATTATTTTGCTTATTATTTACTATAATAGTTCCATAAATACAAATATAATTAATGGGTTTTCAATTAAGGATTTATTATTTTATACATATTTAAGTCCTTTAGAGTATACAAGTTTAATAAATGAAATAAACAATTTTATAATAGTAAGTATTATTTATTATTTAATATTTAATATTATGTCATATTTATTGTTAAAATTTAGGAAAGTAAAGGTTTAATATGAAATTTTTATCTAAAAATATTATTAATCAAGCATTTAAAAAGTCATATTTTTATTTATTGTTTCTTTTTGTTGTGTTTGTCTACTTTCTTATAAATTTAAAAGTAATTCCTTTTCTTGATATTAACTTTTTTAAATGTGTACTAGGAGTTGGAAAATATGAAAGTGGGTTATATATAAATAATTTAATTTTATTATCCATATATGTGATAATAATATATTATACAGTTTATTTATATTTAACAAGTACTTTTTATAATATTCAAAATGTCTTACTTAGAATAAAAAAGAGTAAATTTGTTTTAATTAATAATTTGGTAATTACTTTTATAATTATAATGTTAAGTGTATTTCCATTTTTAATATCTATTATTTTTAAATTGCTTTTTGATTTAGATTTTAATCTACTTAATTATATTAGCTTTTATAAATATAGTTTGTTAATTTATTTTTTTATATCACAAATAACTATTTTTATGATTAATTTAACAACTCGGAGTAAATACATGTGTATCTTAATATTATTTAATATATACATTATTTATAAAACAGTAGTAGTAGATATAACCACCATGAATAGTTATATATTATTACTTGCAAATATAATACTTTATATTATAAATATAATAATTTATAATCCAATAAAAATATATAATAAATATCATTAATAATAATATTACAATACAAAAACTTTAGGATAATAAAAACTTTTATGGTTCTTCATAAAAGTTTTTTAAATACTCATTATATGCTTTATATGCTGGGGTAACATTATCCTCATGAAACTTAAGACCTTTCTTATCCAAGATATCTTTTATAAACTTATCAGTAAGAAAGGGGTTTCTAATTAATAATGGTCCAATTAAATGTGTACCATAAAAATGTTTATAATTAAATCCTTCAAAACTAGATTTTTCATTATCTGCACTTCCCCCTAAAACAGAAAATAGGTGATTATCATTATTTTGTACTAAGAAAGCACGATTTTGAAATCCTATAACAGGATTATTTTCTTCCTTCATTTTGACAAACGAATGACATACAATTCTTTTATTTGCTTTTTTTGCATAGTAATCAAATATATTTAATCCGGGAATAACCTCACCATTATCATATGTAATAGATTTACCAAATAACAAATAAGATGATCCCGTGGCAATTAAATATTTATCACTTTCAATATAGTTTTTAATTTTTCGGGCAAATCTCTTAATATCTTTCGCCGCAATTTTTAAACTCTCTAGTGATCCAGAACCTATATAAACAATATCATAATTCTTAAAATCAACTTCATCGCCCACTGAATATAAATCTACACTTACTTCCACATTTTGATTTTTAAAAGCATTTTTTAAAGCAAGTATATTTCCTTGTTCACCATACAAATTTAATAAATCATAATACAAATGAGCAATCTTAATCATTGTTATCCTCCATAATTAACTTCTTTAATATCGCTGTCATATCAAAACAAACCATTGTAAATATCATACCCGTAGATTTTTCCTTAACTAAAGAAATAATCGATTTAATATCATCAACTAAAATTAATTTATCCTCTTTAATTCCCGCTAAAATAAGTCTGTTATAAACATCATATCTAAATCTGCCAATACAAAATATCTTATCAATATTATCCATATCTAATATTTCAAAATCTACATCATAAAGCCATGAAATATCATTAAATTTATATCTTCTAGAAACATTATCAAATCCTAAAATAATAGTTTTCTTACCCTTATAATTATTTATATAATTAAGTGATTGTAAATAACTAAGATTATTTTCATTTTTAGATTCTAACATTTCCACATCGCGATTATCCAAATGAAGAATTTTTAGTCTCTTAGATTCCATAACATCTTCATTTAACGCTTTAATTATTCCCTCATCAGATATTCCTATTACTTTGCATAAAGTATAAGCAGCTAAAGTATAATATACAGCAAAAAATGCATCCTTATTTAAATGAATAACTTGATCATTTATTTTAAAACTTAAATTTTCTAAATCTACATCTGTTGCTAAATATTGAATCTCTCTTTTAAAATCCTTATTTACACAACTATAACCACCTAAATGTCCATAATGATAAAAACTATACTTTAACTTATTTTTACAAATAGGGCAGTAAGCCGCATCAACATTCATACTATACGGCTTTTTTATACTATATTTATTTTTATCAATTCCATAACTAGTTTTTTCATTATTAGATAGACTTACTCTATTAACAAAAGGATCATCAGCATTATATATTAAATGAGCATTACCCATACTATTCATAATCTTTTGTAATATAATTTCTGGTTCCCCATTACGAGAAGGCTGATCTCTAGTAATATTAGTTAAAACTAAATGAGTTAAAGTATTTCCTTTAAAAGTTTCTTTAATATAAGATTCATCCATCTCCAAAAGTAAAACATCACAGTCCATTTGATGGGAAAAAGTTTTCGTATTATTTAAAATAAGAGTAGTAGTACCATTAACAACATTTGAGCCCGTCTTGTTCCATACTACTTTTAATCCATTATCTTCTAATATATGGGCTATCATAGAAGTTGTACTTCCTTTACCTGAAGAACCTGTTACCCCAATAACATATTTAGGATACTTAATCTTTTCTAATATATCCTTATCTAGTGGTCTAACCAAACTAGCCGGAAAAACACTACCATCTCTTCCAAATAAATTACAAACTGCGGTTACCGCTTTATTTAATAATATTAAAAATGTTGTTTTCAAATTCTATCACCTAAAAATAGTATACCATGGATTAAACATAAAGTACTCTTTAAATTAAAAAAAGTCTTACATTAATTTACAATAAGACTTTCCATTAACTTGACATAATTCATTTTTACTTTCTGCTTTTATTACATCAATATTATCTAAAATGTAATTTGCTTTTTCCAGTATCTTTGCAAGATTATCATCAATTATAAAACTCTTTCTTTGTTTTTTTCTTTTTATTACTTTAAGCGCTTTTTTAAAATTATTACTATATATTAATTCATCTAAAGAAGCAAAAGACCCATTTCTAATTTCTAATTTCTTCATTTTTAAAAGATTTATAATTTCTCTTACTACATGTAAAATAAGCATATCATTTTTTCTTAAATTACTAAATTTACTTTCCTCATTTTCTAAAAAGTTCTTAAGAGCTAAATAATCATTATTATCTAGGTATCTGCTAATTTCTTTATCTCTTTTACTAAATAATAATCTTTTCGCACTATGTACATAACCCTTAATATTACTTAACAATATACTAGTGGTATTTTCTTTTTTCTTATAATTCATAATTTGTTCATTTAAAATAGGAGGAAGTTTTGTAATAAATGAAAGTTCATATAATAAATCCCTAATCTCTTTATTTAATTCTTCATTTTCTCCATATAATTCTTTTACTTTAAATAACACTTCAAATAAAAAATCATAATCTCTTTTTCTAATAGTCATTCCTAAAAGTTCTAAACAAAGAGGCAAAGTAATAAAACCATTTAAAAATAAATATCTATTTATTATTTCTCTAATCTTATAATCATCAGTTTTTAAACTAGTTTCATATAATAAATTTAAATCCCCCATAACGTAAACTGGATTTATAACTCTACTATTACTTGATATATCTATCATATGTAAATTTAACATCTTTTTAACAACATTTTTGGCAATTTTCTTTGCTTTTAAATCTTTAAAAGATACTTCTTGTTTATTAATAATTTCCCCATAAACTGTAATAATATCCGTAAGCTCCATTATAAACCCTCCTAAACTAATTTGCTTTATATATAATATGAGTAATAATTCAAAAAATCAAGTCTTATCTTTTATTTGAAAAAATATATGTATTATAGTATAATTTCCTTAAAGTAAAGGTTGATTATATGAGAAAGATATTTAGTGCTTTAGATATTGGTTCTAATAGTATCAAATTAGTTGTAGCCGAATTTATTAAAAATAAAATTCATGTTTTACTTGCCTTAAAAAAGACTTCATATGGCTTTAAACATAACACTATAACTGATAAAGAAAGTTTAAAAACATGTATAAATTTACTTTTAGATGAAGCTGAGAGTAAACTTAATTTTCGCATTTCAAAAGTTATTTTAAATATTCCTACTGATTATAATAGTTTTAAAATGGTTGACTATAGCATCAACATTGATAGAGATGATCATATTATAAATAGTAATGATATCTTAAAAGTTCTCAAAGAATCTACGGTTAATAATGCTAGTTCCAATGAAGAAATGATTGCTAATATTCCGGTTATTTTTAAAGTCGGGGACACGGAAACCGATAAACCTTTTGGTAAAGAGGGAAATACTTTATCCGTTAAAAGCGTTATTGTAAGTGCCGATAAAAGAAAAATATATGAACTAATTAATTTTTTAAGCAGATTAAAATTAGAAGTAATTGATATAACAACTACGGGCTTAGTAGATTATTTAAATTTTAAAACTCCCGAACTTGATAACAAAAATGTTGTTATTGTAAATCTAGGTGACACTAGTACTAATATTAGTGTTTTTAGTAAAAGTGTTTATATAAATAATCAAACTTTGGATATTGGTGGTATTGATATTGATAGAGAAATAGCTTTAACATTTAATTTACGTAAAAAAGAAGCAACTTATTTAAAAGAACATTTAAGTTTAGCTGTTATGCAAAGAGCGGATGTTAAAGAAAAGTGTGAGGTAGAAACTAAAGACGGTGAAGTAATTAAGATAAATCAGTATGAATTATCTAAAGTTAGTAGTAAAAAATTAGAAGAAACGCTAAAAATAGTGAAAAATTCTATTAACCACTTAACAAAAAAGGAAATTAGTTATATAATTATAACAGGAGGACTGGCGGAAATTAGAGATTTTCCTCATGCTGTTAATATGGTTTTTGGTAAAACCGCCAAAGTAGGTAATATTAATAATATTGGTGCGAGGGACAATTCTTATAGTGTAGCAGTTGGTATGCTCATTTATTTTAATGAAAAGTTAAGTCTTAGAAATAGGGATTTTAGTGCAATTACAGGTGAGGATGTTGAAGCTATGATGCAAACTGGTAAAAAGAATGTTATTGCGGAAGACTCTATATTAGGAAAAGTAGTAAGTTACTTTTTTGACAATTAAGAAAGAGGAGATTTTATGTTTGGACTAGAGATGGATCAAATTGCAAAAATAAAAGTAATTGGTGTTGGTGGTGGAGGCTGCAACGCTGTAAATAGAATGATAGAATCAGGAGTTAAGGGTGTTGAATTTATTGTTGCTAATACCGACTTACAAGTATTAAACGTATCTAAAGCATCTAATAAACTTCAAATTGGTTCTAATATTACTAATGGTTTAGGAGCTGGAGCTAATCCTGAGGTTGGTCGCGCTGCCGCTTTAGAAAGTAAAGAAGAAATTAAAGAAGCCCTAAAAGGTGCCGATATGATATTTGTAACTTGCGGTATGGGCGGTGGAACTGGAACTGGTGCAGCCCCTGTTATTGCCGAAATAGCTGCTGATTTAGGTGCTCTTACTGTTGGTATTGTAACAAAACCATTTAGATTCGAAGGAAAACGCCGTATGGAGCAAGCAATTTTAGGTATTGAAGAATTAAAAAAACATGTTGATACTTTAATTGTTATTCCAAATGATCGATTAAGAGATATTATTGATAAATCTACCCCAATGATTGATGCCTTTAAAGAAGTTGATAATGTATTACATCGTGGTGTTCAATCAATCAGTGATCTTATCGCTGTATCTGGTTTAGTAAACTTAGACTTTGCTGACGTAAAAACTGTTATGGAAAAAAGAGGTTCTGCTCTAATCGGTATCGGCTTAGGTGTTGGTGAAAATAGAGCTATTGAAGCTGCTAAACAAGCTGTATCAAGTCCACTTCTTGAAACAAGTATTGATGGTGCAACAGATGCTATTATTAATGTAACTGGTGGCACAAGCTTAACTTTATTTGAAGCCGAAGATGCTGCTGAAGTAGTAAGACAATCATCTAATAATGATATAAATATTATCTTCGGTGCGGTAATTAATGAAAACTTAAATGATGAAGTAATTGTAACTGTTATTGCCACTGGATTTGAAGATGAACAAAGAGCCGCTGAAGCAAAACAAGATAATCCATCAAATAAAATGACTCAAGATGATAGTGACTTTGATATTCCACCATTCTTAAGAGATAGAGATAATTTTTAACAATCAAAAATCTGTATGTTTTTACAGGTTTTTATTTTGCAATTATATTTTTATATAACTTGACATAACTAACAATTTTATTATAAAATTTAATAAATAATAGAGGATGATTTTGATGAATACAAAAAGAAAAATAATTTTAGTAATATCAATAATAGGCGTAATTTTATGTGTTTCCGGTATAACATATTCGTTTTTAAGATATGGTCAAACTCAAACAAATAGTAATGTTGTTACAACCTTAGATTGCCTTAATATTAGCATATCATCTGATAACAAAGAACAAATAGAGTTATCTAATGCTTATCCTATAAGTGACGAAGAAGGCTTAAGTACTGATCCATATACTTTTACAATAAGTAATGAGTGTAATGACACCCCAGTTAATCTTTCTATTAAACTAGAAGAGTTAAAAATAAATAATCAATTAAATAGTGGCAATATAAAAGTTTCTTTAGAAGGTGACAATGGAAGTACCGGAATTCTTAATTCATATGAATCTGCAACTCCATTCTTAAGTAATGATAACAAATCTTATACTTTAGCAAATACTGTTATAGACGCTGGTGGACAAACTACTTATAGCTTAAAATTATGGATAGATGAAAAAACGACCATTGAAGCCTTAAACAAAGTTTTTAATGGTAAAATTGTTGTTAGTGCTTCACCTCATTTAGTAAAAGAAAAGAAATATACATTTACTGGTTCTGCCCAAGAATTTGTAGCTCCAAACACTGGAAAATATACAATTGAACTTTGGGGAGCCAGTGGTGGCTCTGAAGATGGCGGCGGCCTTGGTGGTTATACTAAGGGGGTTATAAAATTAAATCAAAATGAAAAATTATATATATACATTGGTGGAAAAGGAACAACTACAACAGGAAAGACTGGAGCTACTGGTGGATATAATGGTGGTGGCGCTGGCGGCGCCCCTGGAAATACAACAAATCCACAGTATACGGGAGGACCATCAGGTGGCGGTGCTACTGATGTAAGATTGGTATCTGGAGCTTGGGATAATCAAACTTCCTTAAACTCAAGAATCATGGTTGCTGGCGGCGGTGGTGGACGCAATGATTCAACTACGGGTCACGCGGGGGGACTTAGTGCTTATGATGGCTTAACCAAACTTTATTGGGAAAGTTCAAAAGGAGTAAAGGGAACTCAAACATCTGGTTATGCATTTGGCATTGGTGGCGCTGGTGACAAAGGCGGCGGCAACGTTAGTGCATGTACCGGCGAAGGAGGCGGCGGCGGAGGCTACTATGGCGGCACCGGCGGATTACATACTTCCGGAAACTGTTATGAAATAGGCGGCGGCGGCGGTTCATCATATATTAGTGGACATACAGGTTGCGTAGCTATCACATCCGAAAGTGACACCACAAAAAAGAGCGGCTGTAGTGAGGGAACAACCAATAATTCTTGCAGCATTCACTATAGCGGCAAATATTTTACTGAAACATTAATGATAGATGGTTCTGGTTTTACTTGGACAACAACAAAAGCCTCAACTACTGGAACCAACTTAATGCCTAAACCAGATGGAACTACTTATGCAAGTGGCGTAGGTCATACGGGCGACGGTTATGCCAAAATATCATATTAACATAGTTGTAAATAACTATGTTTTTATATATCTTTGATATCTTGACATGAATTTATAATTATAATAAAATTTAAATAGATAATTCGGAGTGATAATAAATGAAAAATAAACAATTATTAATTATAATACTTTCAGTTTTTGGAATTGTTGCATTAGTTTCTGGTATAACATATAGTTATTTAACCTTTAGAAAAGAACAAACAGATGGGGAAAACATTATATCAACGGTTAAATGTTTAACAATCAAATTAACAAATGAACAAAATGATATAAAATTAGATAAAGCTTTTCCTATTAGTGATGAAGATGGAAAAGAATTAGAACCTTATACTTTTACCGTAAAAAATGAATGCTCAGATAATTTAAAAATAAGTATCAGCTTGGAAGACATTACCGAACTTGCTTATCCTAAGGTAAGTACAGATAAAATAAAAGTATATTTAGAAGGAGATAACGGTAGCCTTAAAACATTGAGTTCTTTCAAAGAATCAAATCACTATTTAGCTGAAACCGAAGAAATATCTCATATATTAGCTGAAAAAGTTATTTTTGCTAATGGTAGTACTAATTATAGCTTAAGATTATGGATAGATGAAACCGCTACTAAGGACCAAATGAATAGACAATACAAAGGAAAAATTGTTGTAACTGCAGCACCTTTCAAAACTAATATATCCGAATTTGCTTATACTGGTTCATATCAGGAATTCGTTGCTCCTGAAACAACAAATTATCAAATTGAACTTTGGGGTGCAAGTGGAGGAACAAGCATAACGGGTCCTACATGGGCACCTGGAAATGGTTCTTATACTAGAGGAACAATAAAATTAACCGCGGGAGATAAATTATATATTTATGTTGGTGAACAAGGAAAAAGTGGAACAAAAGGAACCGATTCTCCCGTAACTTACGGCCAGGGTGGAGCTGCAACATTTAACGGAGGCGGTGCCGGTGGCTCTGGCGGTGGAAATACATCTGTCTCCGGGCAAGCGCCAAGTAAATACGCTGGTGGAGCATCAGGCGGTGGCGCCACTGATATAAGACTTGTATCAGGAGATTGGAATAATGCTGAATCACTAAGTTCAAGAATAATGGTTGCAGCTGGTGGTGGAGGAGGCTCAGATATAGCCAACACGAGTCAATTAAAGCCAACTACATATTATGGTAATGGCGGCGGCCTTAAAGGTGAAAATGGTAGAACAATGACCGGTGGTGAAGGCGGTCTAGTAAAACTAGCAGGAGTCGGTGCCACTCAAACAACAGGCTATCAATTCGGCATTGGTGGAACTGGTGATAATCATGGTGGTGGTAATGTTTGTCATGGTCATTCTGGCGGCGGAGGAGGCTACTATGGCGGAGGAGGCGCTACAAATTCAAAAGGTTTGTGTTACATAATAGGTGGTGGCGGCGGTTCATCATTTATAAGTGGTCATACCGGCTGCGTAGCGATAACCTCTCTAAATAATACTGCACCAAAAGAATTATGCAATGATGGGACAATCGATAAAACATGTAGTATTCACTATAGTGGTAAATATTTTATTGATACGTTAATGATAGATGGCGCCGGCTATACTTGGACAACTTCACAAGCATTAACAGCTGGAACCAACCTAATGCCAAATCCTGCAAGTAAAGGTGAAACTTACACTAGTGGACAAGGACACGTAGGAAATGGATATGCTAGAATAACATATTAAAACATAGTCTAAAAAATAAACTATGTTTTTTTTCTTTTCCTAAATATCTTGCTAAGAATAAACAATGCCATAACTCCTAAAAGTATATATGTATAATATTTTAAATAAAAATCGGTAACTTTATAAGTATTAAGTGCATATTTATTTAATGCCCAAATCATAACAATTATAATAATAAGTAAAAACTTACTACTAGTAATTTCTTTAATATTAACGCATGATAATCCCGTAAGAACAAAAATATTAATAATCCATAAGGCAAATAATATATTTTCAATATTTTCAATAAAATTTAAAATAGAAATTCTTTTAAACACCATATATTCCGGATACCTATAAAGTTTAGATACTTCAAGTCCTAAATTACCAATTGTACAAAGTAGTATTATTAATAATAAAAAGGCTGAAGCAAGATAAACTTTATAATCATATTTTTCTTTAAAATCATCAACTAATATCATAGGGCTTGTACTAATTAATGCAAAATCTAAAGCAGATAATAATATCTTGCTAATGCTATTAGTCATAACTGGCAAAAAGTAATCAACTTTAATTGTTGGAACTAATGTAAAAGCTGCACATAGATACAAAAAGATATGTAAATAAACTAATATGCCCGCACTTTTATATAAAGTTTCCCGTCCTTTTAAAGCTGTATAATAAATTAGATAGGCACCAGGAATAAGTACAATATAAGTAGGTGTTCTAGATAAATATATTGAAGAAACTAGTTTTCCAATTAACATCGTTCCAATTACTAAAAAGCAGATACTATAAAGAAGTTTAAAAAATTTATTATCTTCCCTCGGCATCGATTTAATAATAAAATTTATTCCCAGTCCCATAATTGTTCCTATTAAAATTGATATCCAAGCATCTGAACCTACATTTTTAATAATCTTCGAAAAACCAACTCCCATAAATAGAGGAAATGTTAATAAATAAATTAAACTAACGCTTTCTAACTTAGTTATTTTTTTCATGTTCTTCACCAATTGGTCCAAAAATTAGACCCTTTCTATCCAATTTAACTTGAACATTTACTTCATAATTAATATCTTTAATATCATTAATCTTATCTCTTTTTGCGTTGTAATATTTCTTTTTAAAACCAAGTACATCGGCATTATTATCTATTAAAATTGTTATAAATTCTTTCGTATCTTCTTTTATCTCATCTTTAACTAAACTAATAATTTTTTTAACATTTTCCTTATTATTTAAATTAAGTGCTTCTGTTTCATTAAATATTCCTAAAATTTTTAAGTTAATTTTAAATTTATCATCTTCATAAGTAATGTCACTGCTAGAATTAATCACTTTAAAAATAAATTCTTTACCTTCATAATTTACAGGAAATAAAGTAAGTTTATTACTACCATTAATCATATTATAAATTTGAATCATTTGAATATTAATTTCATCTACCATCTTTTCTTTAGAAAAAATAACAGCTTCACTTACTTTAATATCAGTTTTATCATCGCTTATCTTCGGTAAAATAATATCATAGTATCCCGATATATAATTTTCTAGAAAATCATTTAATTTTAAATTTATCGTATTATTAAATTCACTTTCTATAATATCTTTAATATAACTACCTACAACTTTTTCCTTCTTTTTTACTATTTCTATAGTTTTTTCAATATCATTATCTATTACAATATTAAAATTAATACCAACATTATTTTCTCTCGTTAAATAGTCCATTATAAAGTCTAACTTACTATTAGCCGCCACTTCGCTTAAAACAACTGTATCTAAATCAATAAAATATAAGGCCTTATTTACCGAAAAAGATATATTCTGTAAAGCACCAATTAAAGAATCACCACTTCCTTTATATATTAAAGAAGCATTTTCATTTCCCTTTTTATTTTCTCTAATTTCTACAATCACATTATATTTATCATCACTATAATCAACCCCAATTAGTGAAACCATTGCCATTTTATTTAGTTCCATATGATTATAACAACCAGATAAAAATAAACACATTATAATTAATAATATCTTTTTTATAAATATCACCTTTGCTTTCTTATATTATTTGTTAAATATTTGCTCCTCGTTAAATCATTTTTCTTCTTACTTTTTATAAGTGTATCCTTTAAATAAGATAAATCAAATGGTGCGACTGGGAATGTATAAGGAAGAGTAAATGAATAATAAGATGATATACTAACAATTAATAAAATAAAGGAAATAGATACTCCGTATAATCCGTAAAATGATGCAAATAATAGAGCAATAAATCTCCAGCATCTAATCGCTCCGTTTAACTCAACATTACTAAATATCATTGATGATATAAATGTTAACGATATTATTATTATCATAATGGGGCTTACAATATTAGCACTTACTGCAGCATCACCTAAAATAAGTGCTCCTAAAATAGAGATAGATGAAGAAAAGGATGAAGGAAATCGTAAATCACTTTCTCTTAACATTTCACAAATAAATAACATAAAAAATGCTTCAATCGTAGCCGGGAAGGGGACACCAGCACTTTGCGTTATAAATGATGTAAGTAACGTTGCCGGTATTGTTTCCTGATTAAAATTAACTACTGCTATATAAATTGCGGGTGTAAAAATAGTTATAAAAAGACAAATAAAACGTAACGCTTTTAAAATATTAGCGTTAAAACTCGTCAGATAATTATCTGAAATAGGGTTAATAAAATCAACTAGAACTACTGGCAAAATAATTGCAAAAGGGCTCGTATCAACAATTATTACAATTTTGCCTTCCAAAAGAGCCCTCACAATGGTATCAGGTCTTTCTGTAAGTTTTACTGATGGAAAAAAGCTTTTACCTTCCTTAATTAAAAATTGTTTAAGTTCACCAGCATCAATAATTGCCTCAGTATCTATTTTTCTTAAAAGTTTATCACATTCTATAACTAATTTATTTTTACAAATATTATCTATATACACCATACCTGTATTAGTACTTGTATATCTTCCTAGTTTATATTCCTTTATTTTTAAATTATTCGATTTAATTCTTCTTTTAATAAGACCAATATTTTTTTGATAATTTTCAACAAAAGCATCCTTAGCGCCATATAAATCTTGTTCAATTTCCGGTGAAGAAATTGCTCTATCTAGATCCGCTCTTGTTTCTAAAGCATATAATTTATTAAAGTAAACAATTATTGAATAACCATTAAAAATATATTTTTCAAATTCAGTAATTTTAATCTTTTTTAAGTTTGGACCCGCTAAAATATTATCGATACTAGGTTTATTTACTGGATTAGTTAAATTATCTAAAATAAAACTATTAATTCTATCACTACTACTAATAGTTTCAATATAATAAATATATACATACCCAAGTTTATACTTTATCTTTCTTACAATTAAATCGGGTGTATCTTTAAAATTAGATAATACTTTATTTATCGTTTTCATATAATCACATTTTATTATGAGCATTATTTTTGATATTATTTACTCCATAAAAAAATTGCAATTAAATAGCAACTTAATTTTCTAAATTATTTTTCTGATTCTTTAATTTTAATATAAAATCCATCTTCCATATTTATTTTAGTTGGAATTATATATTTAGCATTTACTTTATGTGAAATCACATTTGTAATTACTTTCATTGCTCTAGATCCATTAAACCATAAAGGATTATCACTGCGATTTTTTATTTCTTCCAGTGAGCGTTTTAAGGCATCTTTATCAAATTCATCGCTTTTGTTAATTGTAAGCATATATTGCTGTTTACTATTTTCATATAAAGTATTTTTACCTAGTTCATATCCGGCATTTTCATACCAATATAAATGATCACCACCGGCAAGTATTAATAAGTCACAATTTATATTTATTTCGCCGATTAAAGAAGCCGCATAATTATAAACATTTTCAAATGTGCAAGTATTAAAATCATCTTTTAAATCTGGAAATGCATTAGTAATATCGACAACTCCAAAATCATAAAATTTATGTTCAAAAATTTCCTTGTTATTTACAAAGATTAATTCCATTGAGCCGCCGCCACCAATAAAAATGCATATATTACCTTTAAATTCTATTCCATTAAAAGCACCAAAAGCAGTTAAATTTGCTTCTTCTTCTTGTGACACAACAGTTATTTTTACTTTATACTTACTTTCTAAATAATTATTAATGTCGTCGAGTTCTTCTAAACTTAACTTTCTAAATATACTGCATCCCAGCTGTC
>CAKOOC010000023.1 GCA_934098375.1 uncultured Bacilli bacterium | reverse complement strand
ATTTTCTATCTTATTATATAAATAACCCCCCCATGTCAAGTTAATATTGTGCATACAAAAAGTCTATGGTATTAACCTTATATAGTTACAACCATAGACTTAATAAATTTCATAAAGTTATTTTTTTAAAACATCAATCGCTTTTCTCATTTTAACGTCATATTTAATAGCGTCTTCGCCACCGATTGCTTCAAGTAACTCTTCTTTACTCATTTGATACATTTCTGTCATCTTTGTAATTTCTTCGTTTACTTCTTCATCAGTTACTTCAATTTTTTCTTTATCAGCAACTGCTTCTAATAAGTATCTTCCTTTAATTCTACTAATGCATTCAGGTTCCATCATTTTTTTCATACTTTCCATATTAGATTTTGTAAATTCTAAATATTGTTCTAAAGTAAGACCTTGCATTTGTAATTCTTGACGATATTGATTTAATAATCTTTCTACTTCAGCATCAATAATTTCTTGATTAATTTCTACTTCAAGATTTTCTGATGCTTTCTTAATTAATTCATCAACATACTTATTTTCAGCATCTGCTTCTTTATGGCTTTTTAAATGTTCACTTACTTCTTTTCTAAATTCTTCTTCAGTTTTAACATCTTCATAGCCTAAATCTTTATAAAAATCCTCATTTAATTCTGGTAGAATACGTTTCTTTATGCTTATTAGTTTAACATTAAATTTAACATCTTTATTCTTTAAATCTTCAACATAATTTTCAGGGAATTTTAAATTTAAAGTTTTTTCTTCACCAATACTCATTCCAACTAAACCATCTTCAAATCCTGGAATAAAAGTATTTGATCCAATTTCTAAAGGATAATTTTCTCCTTTACCGCCCTCAAGAGCTTTATCATCAACAAATCCTTCAAAATTAATAACTGCTGTATCTCCCATTTCTAATTTACCATCAGTTGTTTCTACAACATCAGCAAATCTTTCTCTTAAATGGCCTATTTCATGTTCAATTTCTTCATCAGTAACTGTAGCTTCATCTTTTTTGATACCTAAGCCTTGATATTTTCCTAATTTTACTTCTGGATGTTCAACTACTGTAAATTTAAAAGTAACATCATTTTCACAAATATGAGAAATATCAACTTTTGGTTCACAAACAGGAGTTAATTTATTATCATCTAAAACTTTATGATAAGCATCATTAATAACTAAATCAACTGCATCCATAAATAAAGTTTCAATACCAAATTTCTTAATATAAATATCTTTAGGACAGCTTCCTTTTCTAAAGCCATCTACCTTAATATCTTTTTTCTTATTATTAAAAGCTTTATCTATTGCTTTTGACCATTCTTCGCCTTCAATAGTTAATTCAATTTCTTTTACATTCTTCATTATTTTCCTCCTTAATCACTGTTAGTATTATACTTTATATCATTATTTTATGCAAGAAAAACTCTCCTTTATTTTCTATTGAATAAAACATTTCATTATGTTATTATAACGATTAATGAAAGAAGGATTATATGACTTTAATTGAACACTATCTCATAAATTACTTACATTTACCAAAAGAGAATCATGTAACTCATGAAATTGCCAACTTTTTAGAAAGTAAAGGTTACTCTGTTAGTTTACAAGACATGATAAAAAAGCAAAAAGAAGGTTCTTCATTAGAACTTAGACTTAAAAATGGTAAAAATTCTGCTATTATCGAATTACCATCTGAATATCAAAATAGTATTGAAATTTTGGAATTTTTAGGGCATAAAAATATCGTTGTTTCCACATTATTTTATGACCAAATTGGTATTACTGGTCTTCGCGTAACTAACTTTAATAAATCATTAAGTATACTTCTAAATTCTACTAGACCAGAAGTAAAACTAGAAAACATCGGTTCTAAAAATGTTTGCAAGTCATCCATCGAATATTTTTTACCTGAACTAATAGATGCTAATCTTTTATTAAGAGCTGCCCATAAAGAATTTGGTACTCCCAAAGCCTTCATCGAAAAATCCAAGGCCAAAGAAATGATTAAATTTTAAATTTCTTTCATAAAAAAATCGTTAAGCTAATTTAACGATTTTTATTTTGTATGAACCAGTAGGAGATTCAACATCAATTATATCTCCTTCTTTTTTACCAATAATGGCCTTCCCAATTGGAGACTCATTAGATATTTTATTTTCAAAAGGATCAGCTTCCATAGAACCAACTATATTATAAACTTCTTCCTCATCATCATCTACATACTCAATTGTTACTGTAGAACCAAGCCCTACTGCATGGTTACCAGCTTTTTCAATTATTTTAGCATTATTAAGCATATATTCTATTTCTTTTATTCTAGCTTCAACTTCAGCTTGAGCATTTCTAGCAGCATCATAGTCAGCATTTTCTGATAAATCGCCTTGAGCTCTTGCATCTTTGATAGCTTCAATTATCTCTGGTCTTTTAACATTTTTAAGTTCATTTAATTCTGTTTCTAATTCTAGAAAACCTTCACTTGTTAATAAAATTTCTTTTTTTGGCATTTAACATCCAACCCTTTCTAAAATTAAACTTACATAAGAATACTACAAATGGCCTACTTTGTCAAATACTTTTTTACGCATTATATCAAGTTTTGAAACTGGTAAATCTGCTTTTATTTTTACTATCATTTGCGCATGATTTGCCGTATCAATTATATTATCCTTATCATCATATATTGTATTTATTTCATAATCAAAAGTTTCATAATTAGGACTTATAAATTGTACCACATCACCTTTTTTAAAATAATTTCTTTGTTCTAATGTAATAACGCCTTCCTCGTTATCTAAAACTAGGCCTAAAAAATCTTGATTAGATAATTCATTTTCACCTTCTGTGTAATATTGTTCATTTTCTTCCGGGAAAATATTAAAAAACTGAGGTGTACTTTCCCTATTTGCACATCTATTTAAAATCTTTAGATAATAATTAGTATATTCATCCGTTAAAGTATTATTCTTAATATGATTAATTATTCTCTTATATGCTAAAATTACCGTTGCTATGTAATATATACTGCGCATTCTGCCTTCAATCTTAAAAGAAATAACTCCAGCATCTTTCATATCTTTAATATTAGAAATCATATTTAAATCTTTAGGACAAATCTGCATGTTTTCACTTAACACATCTTTTTCCTCTTCTGGTAAATAACTAAAATTCCATCTGCATATCTGCGCGCATCCACCTCTATTAGCATCTCTATTGGTTGCGTAATTACTCATTATACATTTGCCACTTATAGAAGTGCACATAGCCCCATGAATAAAACATTCTATTTCTAAAGAAGTATAGTTTTTAATATCAATAATATCTTCTTTCATAGCTTCTCTAGCAAGCACTACTCTAGTTGCTCCCATTTCTTTATAAAATAAGGCGGTTTCTCTATTTAAAGTGCTAGCTTGCGTTGAAACATGCAATTCCATCTTTAAATTAAGTTTCTTCCATATATTCATGACCGCAATATCACTTACAATAATAGCATCAACACCTATTTTATCTAAATACTTTAAATAATTTTCTAAGCCTTCAAAATCCTCATCATGAAAAATAATATTTACGGTTACATAAACGCGTTTCTTCAAATTATGAGCATAATTTACGGCTTCTTTAATTTCCTCTAAAGAAAAATTCTTAGCATTGGCTCTAAGACTATAATTCTGGCCTCCAAAATAAACAGCATCAGCTCCATAATGAAAAGCAATTGTTAGTTTTTCTTTATCACCAGCCGGACTAAGTAACTCAATCATTTATCATCACCTATCTTATAAATAGTTTTCTTTTCATAAAAGCGGTTATCATAACTAACTTCTTTACCATTTAAAATATCTATCATATTTATAGAAGATACTTCATTAGGATCAACATAGTAAAAAAGGATCTTATCATCATTAAAAAGCTTTATTTCCTTAATCAAGTTAAAATATTTATGATAAAAAAACACCGTTCCATATTTATTTTCTGCCGCTAAAAATTCTGTATCAACTCCTGTTTTTAATATTGCCGTTTGATAATTTTTAAACTCTTTAAATTTATTGTAATTAGAAAGTAAATGTCTTCTAGAATACATTGCCATATTTAAACCAAAAACCGGTAATATTACCCTTTTATTAGCTTTATCTAAAATATTAATAATTTCCTCTTTCGTTAGTTCATTTGCTAAAACTACACTATTTACCTTATCTAACCAAAAATTAACCGATAAAGAACTTACTGCTGCATGCATTTGATTCCAAAATAATGACACATTAGAGTTTTTAAGTACTTGATAAACCGCAATATCTTCATAAAATATACCTTTAACAAAATTAAGTTCATCTTTAATCTTTATAAAATCATCTAAAGCTTCTTTATCAAAAGAACGATTCACTAGCAAAAAGACATTTTCCGGTAGTTTCTTTAGTTCAGAAAGAGAATAAGACGGATAACCAACACTAAACTCTTCTAAAGCAAAAAGAAAGTTAGATATTCCCACTTTCTTATAATCACTTATTTCTTGCAAATTGTTTATTCTTACTATAATTTTATCTTTTTTCATTGTTTTTCTTAAAGCTTACTGATAAGCCATCTCCAATTTCATAAAATTTAGTTATATAATCCTCGTTATTGTTTAAAAAGTCAATATATTTCTCTATTTTATCAACAATTCCTCTTAAATTTTTACTCTTAATGGCATTTTTATTTTTAACTAGTCCATGAAAATTAAGATTATCCGTGATAATTACTCCTCCCGGACTTAAATAATGGCAAAACTTTTCAAAATATTTTATATATCCGCCCTTGGCAGCATCTATAAAGATTAAATCATAAGTTCTTCCTGATAAATTTACATCCATCGCATCATTGTATACTATCTCGATTCTCTTATCTAAACCACAAGCATTAACATTTTTAACTGCTTCACGATATCTTTTTTCATCTTTTTCAATTGTTGTTATCTCCACAGTTTCACTGGCATTAGCCATAAGTATTGCTGAATATCCAATTGCCGTTCCTATTTCTAAAACTTTTTGGACATTATTAAGTCTAATATATTTCATAATAAACTTAATAGAATCTAATTCTATTATAGGTATATTATTTGCTTCAGCATACCTTTCCATTGCAATTATTGTTTCTTTCATAAAGTCATAATCTCCTTAATACTCATACCATAAACCATCTTGTTTTAATTTCGCAACTGTTTTTACATGTTCACTATAAGTTTTACTAAAGTATGTTTTTTTATTTTTATCTGCTACAAAATAATAATAATCATTTTGTTCCGGCTCAATTACGGCATCAATTGAAGCAAGTGATGGACTTGCAATTGGTCCTACTGGAAGGCCAATAATTGGACAACTAGACTCCGCTCTTGTATTATAACCATTACAAGCCTTTAAATTGCTTTGAGATAAATCTCTGTCAAAATTCTTTTTAGCCCCATAATAAGTAGTAACATCGCTTCCAAGTGGTTCTTTTAATGCTAATCTATTATAAAAAACTCCTGCTACCCCTTTTCTATCTGTACTATTAGCACCTTCTAACTCTACAATAGATGCCAAAGTTAAAAGTTCATGAATACTAAGTTTTGAAATCTCAATATCATCTTTATACACACTAAGTTTTTGACCCATTGTATAAATCATCGTATTAAATATTTCTTCAATAGTAGCATTCTTTTTTAAGTTATAAGTATCTGGAAATAAATATCCTTCTAGCGGATAATATATTTTTTCATTTTTAATATCCTCAGTTACAAACCAATAACTATCTATCATTTTCTTAATAAAATCTGCATTATTTATAGTATCTAATACTTCTTTTTCACTATAACCGAATATTTCACTAATTTTCTTGGCATAATCCGTAACTCTTTTTCCTTCAATAAAAGTTATAGTTACTCCTTCATTTTCGATTGACTTATTACTATTTAGCGTTTTAATTATTTCATCAACACTCATGCTTTTAGACAAATTATACGTTCCTGCATATAATTCTTTATTTATATTAAACTTAATATAAAACTTAAAAAATAACGCATTACGAATTAGTCCCGCTTTTTCTAAATTATCTGCAATTAAATTCTTAGATGAACCAGTTTCAACTACAAACTTAACTGTATCTTCTGAAGACTTATCAACAGGAGATAAAAATATACTAGATGCAATCACAAATGATATTAGCATTAATATAATAAAAGAAAAGCAAACTAATAAAATTTTAGTAACTAGTCCATTGCCTTTTTTAGTTTTGGCCATTTTCATCACCTATTTTTTCCTGCAATGATGAAAGCAAATCTTCAATAACACTCCACTCTTTTTCTGTTTCTATTTTACCCAAATCAGTTGTTTTCCCTGATGGATCATAAGTATTTGCATAAACCTTAATATTTCCATTTTCATCTAATGAGTTATCCGTAAAAACAATATAACTCTTCTTAAATTCATCAGAATCAAATGTAAATAAAACATCACATTCTAATTCTTCACCCTTATTATTTTTTATTGTAAATTTTCCTCTATTATTATCCATAAATTAACCAACTTTCCTTAAATATGTATCAAGAATTATCGCTGCTGATAGTTCATCTATCACATTTTTGCGTTTTTTTCTTTTAACATCATCTTTTATCAGCATATTTTCCGCTTCTACCGTACTAAGTCTTTCATCAATTAAAACGATTTCCTTATCTGTAAGCCCTTCTAATATACTCTTAAAATTTAAACTTCTTTCTGAAGCAAAACCCATTGAATTATCCATATTTTTAGGAAGACCTAAGACTAATATCTCAACTTTTTCTTTATTAACTATATCCACAACTTCCTTAGCCGCTTCTTCATAATTGCTAAATTTAATTAATTTATATGGATAGGAAATCATTCCTGTCGCATCAGACATCGCAAGTCCTAACTTTTTTGTTCCTAAATCCATACCTAAACACTTCATACTTGTAAATATCCTTCTAATAATGCCATTAAAATTTTCGTTCTATCAATACTAATCATTTTTTCTCTAGCATTTTTATAACTCGAAATGTAACCAGGATCCCCACTGATTAAATAACCAACTATCTGTGCAATCGGATTATATCCTTTTTCTTTAAGAGCATTATATACCTCACAAAGAGTCGTATTTATAAGTGCTCTTTCAATCTCTGCACTATCAAAAAGGTTTGTTTTATCTAACACTTCTATCACCTCTAGACGAAATAATTGTATCAAAAAAAACCACTCTATACAAGGTGGCTAAATTATATATTTAATATTTTCTTTATAATTATTTATCTTTCCTACAACTCCATAAATAATTACTTCTAAGCGTTTACTATCATAATTTTCTAATACTTTATCAAAAGATATACTATCTAAAACCATAATAAAATCTATTTTATTATAATCCCTAACTGGATTTAAGACATAATTTATAACTCCTCTTTTATATTTATCACTATAAGGAATATTCTTAATATAATTATAATTAAAAGAACTAATATAATATTTATTTTTATCATTTAAATATGCAGTTATATCTATATTTTCTTTAAGTTCAATAATCATTGTTTTATTATTATATCTATTTATCACATCTTCTAATTTAGGAATTCTTTCTATTTTCTTTTTTCCAAAATTAAATTTTAATAATTCATTATAAGTATAATTTTTAACTAATCCCTTCCCATTAGATACTCTTGATAAAAATGAATCATGTATTATTACAGGCACCTTATCTTTGGTTAATCTCACATCAAATTCAATACCTTCATATCCATTATCAAAAGCATTATCAAATGCAGATATCGTATTTTCATTTATTTCATCATTATATAATCCTCTATGTGCAATATACAAAAAAAATCACCTAATATATTATATTAAGTGACTATTCTTTTATTTCTAATTCTTTTGTTTGCATTAAATCTCTTAAAGCATCATCCACTGTTGTTGGTTCTTTTTCTTCATCTATTTGAGGACTTTCAATAATGCCTTCCTCACCTGCTTTTTCTTTAACACTTATTTCTTTTTTCTTATCATTATTCTTACTTTTATCTTTTTTATCCTTTTTAAAGAATATAAAGTATGCAGCAAGACCAATTATAATAGTTCCACCTAAAGCAATTAATATAATAAGAAGCGTACTATTATCTTTTTTCTCATCATCAGTTTTATTAACAGGTACCGTAGTTGTTGTATTATCATTTTCTGGTGCAAACTCATTTCTTTTAATTGTTATATTGTAGATTTTCTTTTCTTCACTTTCCGCTGAAGTAACCGTAATTGTTACAACATTATCTCCTACTTGTAAATTTTCATTTCCTTTAATTTGTACATCAGCATTCTCATCTTCAGCCGTTGCAATAACATTTACTTTCTCAGTTTCAAATGGTACCTCCAAAGTATAATCAAGAACATCTTTATTGAATTTTTCCTTTAATTCTAAGCCTTCAACTGTTAAAGATGCAAGTTTGCTAGAGCCATCAGTTGTAGCTCCACGATATATTATAAAATTATAAGTTTCTTTCGTTTTTCCATCTTCACTAGTAAAAACAAATTCAGCTTCATTTTTTCCCATAACTAAATCTAATTTATTAGGTAAATCAGTATGAGAAGTACATCCAACTTTACATGTTACTTCTAAAGTTACACCTGATTGTTCATATGAAGGATTAATCGTAATCTGTTTAATAGTATCTTTATTTACGTAAATTTTATAATCTTTAATTGACTGTGAAAATGCCGGCTTAAATGTTGCATTTTTAACTGTAAAATTAGTAAGTTTAGCACTAGTATTTTTGGCTCTTGTAGTTGTTGCTTCTACATACTTTAAATATACTTCTTTACTTATTTCCGTACTATTTTCATCTTCTAAAGCTGCCCCATCAACAACAATGTTTTTTACTTTGATAGATGTACTTTCACTAGCAGATGAAATATTAGTTACTTTAAATTTGATAATATTTCCATCTTCAAAATCTTTTGCTGTTTTAGTTATCCAAATATTATTATCGTTTATTACTGTTGCATAACCTAAATTATTTGACTTATCTTCTGTTAACTTAATTTTTGTATTATCATAATCCAAAATTAAATTAATTTTTTCTGGCTTTTCTCCATCAGTTTTTATATTTACCGCAAATTCACCATCCACATTTGTCGGAACTTGACTACTGCCCGAAACACTAAAGCTAAGCGCATCTACTCTAAAAGCCCCCATAAACATTAAAATGGTAAAAATACACAATTTTTTAAATTTCATTAAAACAACCTCTTTACTATATATAAATAATTGTATCATACTTCACTATTTTTTCAAGTACTAACCTATTATATGCTAAAAATATCGCTTTTATTTTTATATAAGTTTTAATAATATTTCATTCATTACATAAATTTTATCTGGATTTATAAAAACTCTACCATTTTTATAAATAAGTTCTTTTTCCCTTATAAGTGGCTTTATAGGAAAAACATCCTGCATATTTACGCCATATTTATCATAAAATTCTTCTAAACTAATGCCCTCTAATTTTCTAAGTCCTAGCATTAATTCATATTCCATAACTTCCTTTTGCGATAGAAGTGATTCATTATGATGAAAGTTTCCTTTTTCATATTCAGTTAAACTTTTGGTATTATCATATCTAAAGCCATTAACATAACCAGATGCTCCTAAACCAAAACCATAATACTCCTCATTATTCCAATAACATAAATTATGTCTCGATTTATACCCTGACACTGCAAAATTACTTACTTCATAATGAATATATCCTTTTCTTTTAAGTTTTTTGCAAATATAATCATACATTTTGGCATCTAAATCTTCCGAAATATAACTTACATTATCATTATTTATCATTGTATGATTTTCAATAATTAATGAATATGTACTAATATGTTCTGGTTTTAATTTTAAAAATAATTTTACATCTCCTTTTAAAACTTCTAATGTTTCCCCTTTTAAAGCATACATTAAATCTAAATTAATATTATTTATTCCATAATATTTAATAAGATCCATTTTCTTTTTGATATCATCAAAGTCTGCTACTCGTTTTAAAAACTTTAAATTATCTTTATTAAAAGACTCCACTCCCATACTTATTCTATTTACCCCATAATGACTTAATTTACTAAGTAAAATGTCATCAATATCTTCAGGATTACATTCAAAAGTAAATTCACAATGAGTTGTACGTTTAATAACTTTAATAATTTGAAAAAATCTATCTAATTCTTCTGAACTAAGTGCTGAAGGAGTTCCACCGCCTACATAAATAGTATCAACTTCTTCCCCTAAATAAAAATCATTTATTTCTTTTTCTAAAGCATCTAAATATACTGAAACAAATTTTTTATCATAAAATAATTTACAAAAGTCACAGTAAGAACAAATGCTTTTACAAAACGGAACATGAATATATACACTTTTTATCATTTTACTACCTATAATTCCTTTTTCTTACTACTTTTACTCATCTTCATTACTTAGAATACTCAAGAAAGCCTCCGGTGGCACTTCAACTGAACCTACCATCTTCATTTTTTTCTTACCTTCTTTTTGTTTTTCTAGTAATTTTCTCTTACGAGAAACATCACCACCATAACACTTAGCAAGAACATTTTTTCTCATCGCACTAATATTTTCTCTGGCAATAACTTTAGAACCTATACTTGCTTGAATAGGGACCTCAAATAATTGTCTAGGAATTAATTTTCTTAATTTTTTGGTAATTTGAACTGCTCTATGATATGCTGCATCTTTATGTACAATTAAACATAACGCATCTACTACATCACCATTTATTAAGATATCCATCTTTACAAGTGGACTAACTTTATAATCAGATAACTCATAATCAAAAGAAGCATAACCTTTAGTATAACTTTTAAGTTTATCAAAAAAGTCATAAACAATTTCTGCTAGTGGCAGTTCATAATGAATATTTACCCTCTTTGGATCAATAAATTCTGTTGTTTTATATATTCCTCTTTTTTCCTGGCAAAGTTCCATAATAGGCCCTATATACTCGCTAGGAACAAAAATACTTGCTTTAACAAAAGGCTCCGCTATTGTAGCAATTTTTACTTTTTCCGGCATTTCACATGGATTATCTACCATAATCACATCACCATTAGTTAAAGTAACTTCATAAATTACCGAAGGGCTTGTCGCAATAATATCAATATTGAATTCTCTATTAATTCGCTCTTCTATAATTTCCATATGTAAGAGTCCTAAAAAACCACATCTAAAACCAAAACCTAATGCTTCACTAGTTTCCGGTTCAAATATTAAAGCCGCATCATTAAGTTTTAATTTCTCTAAAGCCTCTTTAAGTGCATCAAATTTATTAGGCTCAATCGGATAAATACCGCTATATACCATTGGTTTCATTGGCTTATAACCATCCAAAGGCTCTAATGCTTTATTATTTTTAACCGTTATGGTATCTCCTACTCTTACAGTATCAATTGTTTTTATACTGCCACTAATCCAACCAACCGCACCAGCAGATAATTCTTCTAATTCTTTTTCCTGTGGAGTATGAACTCCCAAAGAAACTACTTGATACTCTGCCCCTGTGCTCATCATAATAATAGTATCACCCAATTTAATTTTTCCCGATTTAACACAAACAGAAGCAATAACTCCGCGATAAGGATCAAAATATGAATCAAAAATTAAAGCTTTTGTTTTATCTCCATAATTCTTAGGTGGATTAATCTTTTTAATAATTTCATCTAATAATTCCCTAACGCCTTCACCAGTTTTACCAGAACATAGCATTATTTCTTCTTCTTTAAAACCTAAAATGTCTACTAATTCTTTTTTTACTTTAGGAACATCGGCATTTGGTAAATCAATCTTATTAATAACCGGTATAATAGTTAAATCACTATTAAGAGCCAAATATAAATTAGCAAGGGTTTGTGCCTCAATTCCTTGTGCCGCATCAACAACCAGCAAAGCACCATCACAAGCCGCTAAACTTCTTGAAACTTCATATGAAAAATCGACATGACCTGGTGTATCAATTAAATGAAGCGTATAACCTTTATAATTAAGTTCCACCGCATTTAATTTGATTGTAATGCCTCTTTCTCTTTCAATATCCATATTATCAAGAATTTGATCTTTCATTTCCCTTTTTGATACAGCACCCGTAAGTTCTAATATCCTGTCAGCCAAAGTACTCTTTCCATGATCGATATGAGCAATAATGCAAAAATTTCTAATATGATCCATCTAAATCACTCTTTCACTTTGACTATTGTATCATAATTCTTTTAATTTATAAATTACATTTTAAATATATTTCATGCATATAAAGTCCCAGCATTTTTAAATCCATTTGATATAATTCATTAATCATTTTCTTCTCATATCTTAATTGTTTTCTTTTGCTTTTTGCATAAAAAATATCATTTTTTCTGTATAAATTATATTCATCATCAATATAACTATCTTCCCCATCTTTCATATTAAACATTATAAATATAACCTTTTTAGTTTCTGTTTTTTTAATATATTCGATAATTGCTTTGTCATCTTCATATAATTTACTAGAATTAAAAATATTAAAGTCCATAAAAACTATATAATTTAACGATTCAAAAATCACATAACTTCTAACCTCACTTTTTTCCATATTAAAGTAATCTTTTAAAACGAACTTTTCACTTAAATTTAAAAGCATATTAATATAGTTTATAAAGAAATTAATATATCCTCTTTTTTCCAGGAAATAAATTGAATAAGAATTCATTAATGTAATAAATTTCATAATAATTCTCCCCTTCTATAATATATATTAACCAAAAATTATTAATTTCCTTTAAAAAAAACATCAAAAAAAGCAATATTACTCCAATATTGCTTTAATTCTTCTTACTCCTGCTGAAGATGCTTCTTCTTTAACAATTTTAAATGTTCCTAATTCACTGGTATTTTTTACGTGCGGGCCCATACATATTTCCTTTGATACCTCACCAATACTATAAACTGTTACAATATCCGGATATCTTTCTATAAACATCGCTTCTGCGCCTAATTTAACAGCATCTTCCTTTGGCATTTCTAAAACACTAACATCAAGGCCATCTTTAATCCAGCCATTAACTATTTCTTCACATTTTTTTATTTCTTCCGGAGTTAATTTATGATCGCATGAAAAATCAAAACGCATCCTTTCGTCATTGATATTAGATCCCATTTGGTGAGAATCTTTACCTACAACTAGTTTTAAAGCTGCATTTAATAAATGTGTTGCGGTATGGTATCTAGTTTCTATTTCATCATTACCGGCAAGTCCACCTTTAAACATCCCTTTAGATGCTGTTCTAGATAGTTCTTGATGAGCCCTAAATTTTTCTTTAAAACCTTCCAAATCAACCGTAATCCCTTTTTCAGCAGCAAGTTCTTCTGTAAGTTCAATCGGAAAGCCAAACGTATCATATAATTTAAATGCTAAATCTTTATCAATATTTGTAATATTTGCCGTTTCTTTTTCAAAAACACGCAAACCTTTTTCTAAAGTGCGATTAAATTTATCTTTTTCTTTTTTTAATTCTTGTAAAACTGCATCCTTATTTCTTGATAGTTCATCATAATATTTTTCATATTTTTTAATTATCAACTCAGCAATCTGTTCATCCCAATTGCTATTAACATCTATTTCTAACTTCTTAGCATGACGAATCGCTCTACGAATTAATCTTCTTAAAATATATCCTCTATCCGTATTTGAAGGAACTACTTTGGCATCATCTGCTAAAATAAATGTTGCTGTTCTAAGATGATCCGCAATAATTCTCATAGATTCTTCATTGCCTTCATATGGCTTATTAGTAATTTCTTCTAATTTTGCTATTACATCAGTCCAAACACTAGATTTATAATTGTCATTGACCCCTTCTAAAATAGCAGCTACTCGCTCTAGTCCCATTCCGGTATCAACATTTTTTTTAGGAAGTACAGAAACACTTCCTTCTGCATCTTTATAATATTCCATAAAAACATTATTCCAAATTTCAACCCATCTATTATCACTAGGATCAAACTTAGAAGGAACTTCATCATCACTTCTAAAATAAAATATTTCCGTATCGCCACCACAAGGACCACTTTCGCCAGCAATCCAGAAATTATCATCAGCACCCAAAAAAGCAATGCGTTCTTCACTTATACCTAATTCTTTCCATCTATCAGCACTAACTGTATCACGTGGAATTTTATCATCACCTTCATATACAGTAACAGCTAACTTATTTATAGGTATATTTAACACTTTAGTCAAAAACTCAAAACTATATGCAATACTTTCTTTTTTAAAATAATCACCTAAAGACCAATTTCCAAGCATTTCAAAAAAGGTATGATGCGTTGTATCCCCCACTGAATCTAAATCATTAGTACGAATACATTTTTGATAATCTACAAGTCTTGTTCCATATGGATGCTCTTTTCCCATTAAATATGGAATTAAAGGTTGCATTCCTGCCGTATTAAATAGTACACTGCCATCATTTTCTGGTACTACCGGAGCACTAGGAATCTGTTTATGTCCTTTACTTATAAAATAATTAATATATAAATCTTTTAAATTCATATTATTCCTTCTTCCTACTAACAAATCTCTAACATAATATTACATAGAGTTTTTCTAACTAAATAATTATATCAAAAAAAAGACTAAGTTTATAGTCTTATTAAAAATTTACTTAAAAATTTCATACACTGATAAATGTTATTTTTGCATAACCATTTCCTTGCTTTGCACAATTTTCTGTGACCGCTGAATTTGTACATGTTGTTGATATTGTTTTAGTTGCTTCTTCAGATGATTCAGTACAGTTATAACAGTACATTGCTTTATTTGTAAGTGACACATTTCCAATATATGATGAGCCACCGGCACCACCACAGCCAGGATATCCACCATATAATCCGCCACCGCCGGCACCTTGCCATCCACCTCCTATAGCTCCTTCACCAAATGCATATCCAGTAGTCTGAGTAGGTGAATCAGCTAAAGCAGGTCCACCATCTCCTCTATTAGGATTTAAAGAGCCTACAGAACCTATAATTCCGCCACCATGCCCTCCATAACAGTATCCTATATAACCAACTTCTTGACCACCGCCACCACCACCAGAGGCAACTATAAATATGTCAGTTAAATTATCACTTAAATTATTTAATTTTCCAGTTACTGATGCTATGTGCGTAGCACCACCGCCAGTGCCACCAATTCCATAAGCGTTTGAGCCATTATTTCCGCCACCATTATATCCACCTGACGTTATAACAGGAGATTCACTTTGTACTCCACTTTGACCTGCTCCGCCAACATTAATATAAATTTGCTGTTTTGTAAGAGTAATGTAACCAGTAGCATATGCACCATAACCGCCTATATAAGTGCTATATCCACCGCCTTGAGCTCCCCATGTTTCTAATTTATATATTCCATTATAAGGGATAGTAAAGGTTTGCTCTGATCCAGTAAAATCAAAATTCCATGTTTGCTGCCATAATGCTTTAATACTTACATTACTTGTTCCAAAAATTAGTTTATTATTACTTATTAATGCATTTCCAGATTTTATTTCCCAGCCCGCAAAAGTCGAATTCGTTTTAGTTACATTTATTAATTCTAATTCATCATCTTCATAATATACACTAGCAAATGACTGTGTTGTGCTTCCACCATTTAAATCTACCGTTAATGTTACTTGTTTTTTCCATGTTGCCTCTATTATAACGCTTTCAGTATTTATGGTTAAGGTGTTGCCATCAAGTGTGCCATCACCACTGGTTATCTTCCAGCCGTTAAACTTGTATCCTTCTTTGGTTGGCTCAATTAAAGTTACTTTTTCACCACTTCCATAAAAATCATTAATAGTTTGAGTAGTATTTCCACCATTTAATTCTAATGTAAGAGTTAATCTTCCTTGATAATATGCTTTTAAAGAAATATTTTCTTTACCAATGGTTAAATAATTATTTTCATCTATGGTGGCATCCCCAGCTGTTATTTCCCACATTGTAAAGTGATATCCTGCTTTTGCTGGTACTGGTAATTTTATTTTCATGCCTTCTCTATATATCTCATTTAATTCTTGTAGTAAATTACCGCCATCTAAATCGACAGTTATTGTTTTTTGTCCTTCGTTTTTTATTGGTTTGGTATTAATAATAATGTTGCCAATGAAGCTTTGTCCTTTTTGATTTTTTGTAGCACTTTCATCTACCCATAAAACTAATTTATAGTCTTTACTAGCATTATTTTCTAAGCCATCTTTTCTAAATATATATGTTTTCTTATTGTTGTATGTATTTCCTGCAACTCTATCGGTTAAAAGAACTGGTTCTCCAGTATTATTTGCAAGCGAAAATATTGTCTTAACATATTTATCTTCTAAAGTATTATCCTTGTTTATGGCGAGTCCAACGGAATATTCTACATATGTCCCACACTTATTGGTTAAAGTAAAAGTATATGGAGTATTTTTCATTCCTCTTTCATCAAGCATAGGATATGTATTTGATAAATTTATAACATTCTTTTGATTAGAGAACTCTAATTCTAAACATTTTAATGTTTCAATTGTATTAGTTCCTTCCTGGGCTGTGGATGTTGTAAAGATGGCATAACTTGTTCCTGTTACAGTAATGACTCCAATTATTATCAAAATAATATATATTATTTTTCTTTTATATAGAAAACTTCTCATTTAAAATCACCCGATATTTTCTATATAATTGTACTAATAACCCCCCCCATGTCAAGTTAATATCGAACATATAAAAAGTCTACGATATTAACCACCAAAAGTGGCTGTGTCATAGACTTTTTATTTTAAAGATTTAAGAATTAATTTATAGAAACGAACGTAATTCTAGCATATCCACTACCTTGTTTCGCACAGTTTTCTGTAGGCGTTGAACTTGAACAAGATGTTGATACTGTCTTAGTAGCTGCCGCAGAAGATGCAGAACAACTATAGCAGTACATTACTTTGTTTGTTAGACGAGCATTGCCAATATAACCAGAGCCTCCGCCACTACCAGCAACCCATTGTCCATCGCCGCCGCCATAGAAGCCTCCACCGCCTCCGGAACCATCTCCGTTAGCACTTGAGCCTTTACCAAATGCACCATTATTTATAAATCCAGAACCAGCGCCACTCTGTGTTCCACCACCACCGCCGGTAGAATCAGATGATGAAGAACCACCGCCACCAATGTATCCACCGCCGGAGCCGCCGTTAGTATACACACTACCATTATATTCCTCATAACCTCCAGAGCCACCGCCTCCAGATACAATTAATATTTTATCTATTGAAGATGATAAACTACTTAAAAGTCCGCTTTTAAATGCGATGTGGGTTGCTCCTCCGCCGCCACCGGTAGTTTTATTGTTAAGAACAGCGCCACCGGAGCCGCCTCCATTATAGCCACCAGCTGCTGATGTTGTACCTTGTGCTCCTGCACCACCAACAATAACATATAAAACTTCGCCTTTTGTTAAATATATATTTCCTGTTGAATATCCGCCATACCCAGCTCTATAACCGCCGGCTGCTCCCCAAGTATATACTTTATATGTCCCAGAATATGGAGCAGTAAATACTTGCTCTCCACCAGTATAACCAAAATTCCATGTTTGTTGGAATAATGCCCTAACACTTACATCAGTTGTTCCCATTACAAATGAATTATTATTTATAGTAATATCGCCAGATACAACTTCCCATCCTACAAAATATGTACCATTTTTTGTTGCTGTTCCTAATGATATTGTTGTACCCGAAATATAATATCCACTTACATCTGTTCCAGTGCCGCCATTAAAATCAATTGTTAATTTAGGTTTAATATAAACATCTAATGTAGTAGTTAATGGTAAATCACCATCCATATATGTTATGGTTAATTTAGTCGCACCAGGATTAATCGTAGTTGGTGATACAGTATATCCACTCAATTCTACACTTGCTTCCATTCCATCTTGCTCAAAATAACCAGTTACAACCATTCCTGTTTTATCAAACGTTTCTCCTGGTTCATAATACATTTTAGTTGGATTATTAGTTACTTTAATTGAATTTAATGTTTTAGATACAAACGTAACATTACATATCGTTTTTGATCTTGTTACTCCTGTTACATCTATTTTCCAATGATAATTATTTTCATCTGATGTATCCCATACTCCATTAACTATAACATCATTATCAGCAGTTCCATTCACCATACACTCATATAATACACCATAATTACCACTGGCTGGAAACTCCGTTGATTCTTTTCCATCTACATAAGAAATAATAGTTACATCATCTTCGTAATATGTTTTTGTTATTTGTTTTATAAGTGCCAACTCATTATGAGTATATCCTACGTTTAAATCTAATTTTATATAGTAATCATCGCTAGCTTCATTTGTTCCTGCAATAGATATTGATATACTCTCTTCCTTCTTTATATCACCAGCTATTTTATTTATTGTTTTTGATGTTACTAATACATCTAACTCATTTGGTTTATCAATATATTCACTTTCATTACAATTTACATCTTTACATACATGATATATTAATTCATATTTAGTATCTATTTCATTTAATGATGTTAGTAATACTGTAAATATTCTTGTATCATTTTTAGGTATTCTAAGTATTCTATCTTCTAAAGCACCATTATTTACTTGTATATTATATTTAAGTTTACCAATCGTAATATTAGCTTGATTTTTATCAATGTTTTGTGTCATTAAACTAAAAGTTATATTTAAAGCAGCTGTAAATAAAACAAATATACCTATAATCATTAAATATAAAATTCGTTTATTTCCTGTTACTTTATTTAAAATGTTACCTATTTTTTCTTTATACTTATTCATAGAAAATCACCCGATATTTTCTATATAATTATATAAATAACCCCCCCCATGTCAAGTTAATATTGCATACGCAAAAAGTCTATGGTATTAACCGTCAAAAAGTGACTATATCATAGACTTTTTATTTTATGTTTTAAAAATTAATTCGTGGAAACAAATGTAATCTTAGCATATCCACTACCTTGTTTTGCACAGTTTTCTGTCGCTTCCGTTTTTGTGCATGTTGTTGATATTGTTTTAGTAGCTTCTTCAGAGGATTCAGTGCAATTATAGCAGTACATTACTTTATTATATAATGTTGCTTTACCGATATAACCAGAACCTCCACCAGCAGGAGCAATATGTCCACTAAAAGAGCCACCATAATATCCACCACCGCCACCCGTTGATGATGTTCCAGAACCACCTTGGCCAAAAGTTCCAGTTACAGTACCGCCACCTACCTCACTTGAATGGGTACAATTTGTTGTAATAGCTCCTCCTACTGTTTGAGTTCCACCTAATCCAACACACCATTGGTTATTTTCAATAGTTGACTCTGTACCGCTCACACCAATTATACCGCCACCTGAACCACCAGATAAACCTTCTGTACCAGTATTTTCACCATAATATGAACCGCCTCCTCCACCAGAAACTATTAAAATACTATCTTTACTATTTTCTAAAGTACTAAGTAGTCCAGATTTCGTGGCAATATGAGTGGCTCCACCACCGGAACCAAAATAACGATTACAACAAGACTGCCCACTTGTCGAACCACCACCATTATAGCCACCAGCAACATATTGTGACACTCCAGCCGGAGTACTATTACCCTGTCCTCCTATATTTATATATAAAGTTGAAATTTTTTTAATATACATATAACCAGTTGAATATCCACCATATCCACCAGCATAATTATTTGTATTTCCACCTTGAGCTCCCCAAGTTTCTAATTTATATACACCAGTATAAGGGACAGTAAAGGTTTGTTCTGATCCAGTAAAATCAAAATTCCATGTTTGCTGCCATAAGGCTTCTATAACAACACTTTCAGTATTTATTGTTAAGACATTTCCATCAAGTATTCCATCACCGCTAATTATTCTCCAACCAGCAAATATGCTTCTCTCTTTGGATGGTTTTGTAAGTGTTATTTTTTTACCACCACCATATACTTCATTAAAAGTTTGGGTAGTACTTCCGCCATTTAATTCTAATGTTAGAGTTAGTCCTCCTTGATAGTATGCTTTTAAAGAAATATTTTCTTTACCAATGGTCAAATAATTGTTTTCATCTACTATGGCATCGCCACTTGTTACCTCCCACTTAGTAAAGTGGTATCCAGCTTTAGCAGGTATCGGTAATTTTATTTTCATACCTTCTCTATAGATTTCATTTAATTCTTGTAGTAAATTGCCTCCATCAAGATCAACTGCTATTGTTTTTTGTCCTTCGTTTTTTATTGGTTTAGTATTTATAATAATGTTGCCAATGAAGCTTTGTCCTTTTTGATTTTTTGTAGCACTTTCATCTATCCATAAAACTAATTTATAGTCTTTACTTTTGCCATTTTCTAAGCCATCATTTCTAAAGATATATGTTTTCTTATTGTTATATGTTTCACCTTCAACTCTATCAGTTAAAAGAACTGGTTCTCCCGTATCATTCGCAAGAGAAAATACAGTCTTTACATATTTATCTTCTAAAGTATTATCTTTATTTATGGCGAGTCCAACGGAATATTCTACATACGTACCACACTTATTGGTTAAGGTAAAAGTATATGGGGTATTTTTCCTTCCTCTTTCATCAAGCATAGGATATGTATTTGATAAATTTATAACATTCTTTTGATTAGAAAATTCTAGTTCTAAACATTTTAGAGTTTCAATAGTGTTAGTTCCTTCTTGGGATGCTGATGTTGTAAAGATGGCATACGTTGTTCCTGTTGCAGTAAT
>CAKOOC010000022.1 GCA_934098375.1 uncultured Bacilli bacterium | reverse complement strand
GGTGTAATTGAACTTCCTCAAGGAGTTGAAATGGTTATGCCTGGTGACAACGTAGAAATGACAGTTGAACTAATTAGTATGGTAGCTTTAGAAAACGGAACTAAGTTCTCAATTCGTGAAGGTGGCCGTACAGTTGGTGCTGGTACTGTAACAGAAATTATTGAATAATAAAGAATTACACTCACAGATAATGTGAGTTTTTTCTTTACTAAAATTCCTAAAAATAGTATTATTAATATGTGATATACGATGTTTAATAGAATAAAAAAGGGAAGAAATAAAATTCTGGAAAAAATAACTTATCAAAAACTAGGCACGCGTTTAATATTCTTTATACTCGCTTGTTTTATTCATGCTCTAAATTTTAATACCTTATTAGTACCTAATAACATCGTAGTAGGGGGCATGAGTGGCCTTGCCATTATTATAAAAGAAGTAACGGGACTTCCTACAACTTATTTTCTCTACATTTCAATGGTTGTTATAATTATTATTAGTTATTTAGTTTTAGGAAAAAATGATACTATAACCACTATTGTTGGCTCTGTGACATTTACGCTTATGGTTACTATAACTGAGCCGCTTTCCAAAATGATTGATTTAAACATTAATAGTATGTTCATAACAATTGTAATTTCCTCATTATTGTATGGATTTTGTAGCGGCATGATTTATCGTACTGGCTTTAATACCGGTGGCTCTGATGTAATCGCGACTATTATTAATAAGATGTTAAAAATACCGGTTGGTGAAGCAAGCCGTACCGTTAATTTAATTATTATTTTTACTGGCACCTTAGTTTTTGGTTTTACTAAAACCATATATGCATTATTTATTTTAGTTGTAGCATCAAAACTAGTTGATGTAGTTATGCTAGGAATAAATGATAGTAAAATTTGTTATATAAAATCTAAAAAATGGGAAGAAATAGAAAAAACCTTAATTAATGATCATGGATTCGGTTTAACCGAAGTAAGTAGTAGAGGGGGTATCTTTATAAAAAAGGATCCCACATTACTCGTTATAGTACCCTTTGATAAATATTATGGTTTAAAAAAGATGCTTTTAGAAAAAGATAAGAATGTGTTTATGGTATCGCATGATTGTTATGCTGTAACTGGTGGATACCGCCGAAAATACCTACCATTTTAAAAGAAATATGCTATAATAACAAAGAAATGATGTGATTTTATGAATGAAATAGATACTCTAGATTTAAATGACGACAATAAAATTGAAACTTTAAATTTTTCCAAAGACGAAGAAGTTAATTCTAATGCACATGAAGATTCTAAGTCAGAATCAAAAATTAGTATTATTAAAATGTATGGTGAAGATTTAAGTGCTAAAGAATATATAACTGATCCAGCTATTGGCAGAGAAAAAGAAATAAATGAAATGATTCTTTCTCTTATTACTCCTGATAAAAGTGCGCTACTAGTAGGTAAACCTGGCATAGGTAAAACCGCCATAGTTGAAGGTTTAGGTTATCGTATTCAAAACAATTTGGTACCCGATGCCCTAAAAGGATGGAAAATAATAAAAATAAATATCACCAGCTTATTGGGCACTACTAATGACAATGGATCATCAGAGAGTAAAGTTGAGCTATTAATTCAAGAATTAAAAAAACAAGAAAAAACCATTCTATTTATTGATGAAGTACATTTACTTGTAAACCGTAATGCCGCTAATTCCAATATTGATTTTGCTAATATGTTAAAACCCGTATTAGACCGTGGTACCATTAAAATGATTGGAGCCACCACCACCGAAGAATATGAAACTTACATTTTAAGAGATCGTGCATTTTTAAGAAGATTTATTAAAATCGAAATATTAGAAGCCGATGAAGAAACCGTTGTTAAAATTCTTATGGGAACTTATCCAAAATTTGAAAAAAAATTAAATGTAAAATTTGCTTATTCTGATTTTCAAAAAGAACAAATTTGCAAATTCCTAGTCGAAATGACCAGTGAATATAAAAGAGTATACGAAGTGGCGAGTAGATACCCTGATGTAACATTAACTATTCTAGCAAGTGCCTTTAGTTATGCTGTCTTTGAAAACTCTAAAGAAGTTAGAATAGGGCATATTTTTAAAGCTGTCAAAAATGCCAAAAATATTTATCCAGACACATTAAAAAAAGAAGTTGCTAGATTTAAAGAAACCTTTAAAGAACTTCTTACCGAAGAAAATGTCGATTTAGACGCATAAAAAAATCCAATTAAAATGACATTGGATTTTTTTCATATTGTAAAAATTCTCTTGCTCTTTTATCAGCATCGAAACCTTCAACCATTTCACCATTAGCTTTATATATTGCTATTTGTAAAGCTTTAAGTTCAATTGGGCTAGTTACTGAGAATAAAGCAACTGCGTTAGAATAAAATTTATCATATGAACTTTTTCTATTATCAGAAATAGAATTATAAGTACTAGGTTTAATTCTAGGATCTGTTTCCATAGCTGGAACATGTTGTAATCTATAAACGATTGCATCTACCTCATCAAACATTGCTTTCTTTTGTTCTAAAGTCATATTTGCAAGTAATGCACCATATGTAACATTAGATAAATTAGCAGCCTCTCTAACTAAACTTTCTCTACTTGATATATAATTATTATCAACCATATAACCAAAACCTCCTTTTTGATTGCCAATATGATACTATAAAAAACCTAAAAAGTCAAATTATTTCAAATAAAATATTTCCAAAAGTTAATTTTTGTTATAATAAATACCTTGATAAGTACCATCTTTTTTTAATTTTTTAACAACCCCATTAAGAATATCAATCTTTTTTATTGCCCATAATGGTGCAATTAAATCCTCTTTTTTAGGATCACCTGTTAATCTATGAACCACTATATCTGGATTTAATATCATTAATTGTTTACAAACAATATCAATATATTCATCTCTGGAAAGAAGAGAAAACTTCTTTTCTTTATACATTTCACCTAAAGGAGTATTTTTTATTATATATAAGTTATGGATCTTAATGCCATCAATATTTAAATGATTTAAAAATCTAATATTTTCTAGCATCATTTCCTCAGTTTCTATAGGTAAACCATCTATAATATGAACTACAACATTAATATTTAAATCTTTAAGTCTTTTTACGCATTTTTTAAAACTTTCAATATCATGACCTCGATTAATCCATTTTAAAGTATTATCAAAAGAAGATTGTAAACCTATCTCAACTGTTAAAAAAGTTCTTTTATTTAAATCATCTAAATATTCATAACATTCTTCACTAATTGAGTCACATCTTGTCCCAATTGATAAACCAATTACATTATCAAAACTTAAAACTTTTTCAAACCTTCTCTTTAAATTATCCACCGAATCAAAAGTATTAGTAAAAGAGCCAAAATATGCAATATATTTAGCCTTCGGCCATTTCTTGTTTATCATTTCTACTTGCTCTTCATACTGAACTTCTAATGGTTTATTAACATCACCAGCATATTCATAACTACCAGAACAAAAAATACATCCCATTCCGCCATTTAGTCTATTTGGGCAGGTAAAACCACCATTAAAAGATAACTTTACTACTTTAGATCCAAATTTCTTTTTATAGTAGTCACTTAAATTGTTGTAATACATCTAAATCACCATTTATTATTTTACCATTAATATGATATAATTTAGTAGGTGATTTCATGAAAAAGATTATTTTAAATATTATTATAACGCTAACCTTTGCCTTAACTTACTTTTATATTATCTTACCTCCATTAAATATTACTAATATCAGTTTTTGGTTTTATGTCATATTGATAATTGGTGTATACACAAGTTTAAATGTAATTAGTACTTTAAATATTCATGGTATAAATTTAAAAAGGAGTTTTAAAAGCATCAAAGGATTTCTAATTATTCCTATTATCATCATTTGTTTAATACTTGTTAGTATTATAAATAGTCCTATGTTTAATTCTAAAAAATATAGTACTAGAATAACTATTGATGAAAGCAAAACTTTTACTGAAGATATTGCCCCTGTAGACTTTACTAAACTTCCCTTACTAGACAAGGCCAGCTCTCAAAAATTAGGCGACCGTGTCATGGGCCAAATGAGTGATTTTGTTAGTCAATATAATGTATCAGATTTATACACACAAATTAATTATAATAATAAAATAATAAGAGTAACTCCATTAGAATATGCTTCATTTATTAAATGGATTTCTAATAAAAAAGAAGGGGTAAAAGGATATATTACCGTCGATAGTATTACTGGTGAATCTAAACTAGTTAGATTAGAAAAAGGTATGAAATATCTTCCATCTGCTCATTTTAGTAAGAATTTAAATAGAAAATTAAGATTTACCTATCCTACCTTAAATTTTGGCAAAATATCTTTTGAAATAGATAATGAAGGCTCACCATTCTGGGTAGTACCTGTTATCAAATACCATGGTATTAATCAGCGTGCTGAAGTTACAGGTGTTGTTGTTTTAGACGCTATTACTGGTTCTAGTGTTAAATATGATGTTGGAAATATTCCGACTTGGATAGATATTGCTTATAGTGCTGATTTAATAATTGAACAAGTAGATGACTGGGGAACTTATCAAAATGGTTTTCTAAATAGTATCTTTTCTCAAAAAAATGTTGTAAATACCACTGATGGCTATAACTATTTAGCTATGAATGACGATATCTATCTATATACCGGTTTAACATCTATTGTCTCAGATGAATCTAATTTAGGCTTTATTTTAACCAATATGAGAACAAATGAAACTTCTTTTTATAGTGTACCTGGCGCTGAAGAATATTCTGCTATGGCATCTGCCGAAGGTGCAGTTCAGCAAATGAAATATACATCTACTTTTCCACTTTTAATCAATTTAAATAATAAGCCTACTTATTTAGTTAGCTTAAAAGATGCTGCTGGGTTAGTTAAAATGTATGGTTTTATTGATGTTGCTGATTATCAAAAAGTTGTTGTAACTGATTCAGCCAAAGGTATTGAAGAGGCCGCTAAAAATTATTTAGGCAATGACCAAATTGTGCCTGACGAAAAAGACCTAATAACAAAAACAATCACAGTAAAATCAATTAAAGATGCATCAATAAATGGAAATACCTATTATTATATAACTGATGAAAATAATCAAAAATATAAAATCGATATTAATCTAAGTGATAATTTACCATTTGTAAAAATAAATACAACAATTAAAATTGGTTATGTTCTAGAAGCCGACATAATAAATGTCAAAAAAGTGTTTTAATTCTAAATAAAATACTTTTTTTGTGCTATAATTTTTTAGTGAGGTAATAATGAACGAAATCGTAATTGGCGAACTTGCCACAGAATTAAATATTAAAGTAAATCAAATAAAAGTTGTTCTAGAACTTTTACAAAATGGCGCAACTATTCCTTTTATAGCCCGCTATCGTAAAGAAGCGACCGGCGGTTTAGATGAAAATGAAATTGCTAAAATTCATGAAAAATATGAATACTATAATAAACTAATGGAAAGAAAAGAAGCTGTTATTAGATTAATCGACGAAAAAGGCATGCTAACAGACGAAATAAAAAATAATATTCTTGCTTGTACAAAATTAGTTGACGTCGAAGATATTTATATGCCATATAAAGAAAAAAAGAAAACCAAAGGAACTGAGGCCATTAAACTAGGTTTAGAGCCTCTTGCTAAATTAATAATGTCATTTCCTACCAAAGGAGATTTCTCATCTTTATGTAAAATTGCTCCAACAACTGAAGAAGTAGCTATGGAAAATACTAAATATATTATAAGTGAATGGATAAGTGATAATGCTTATTATCGCAAATTTATTAGAAACAACATTTTTAATAATGGAAAAATAGTTACTAAATTAAAGAAAAATGCGACTGATGAAAAGAAAATATATGAAATGTATTATGACTTTACGGAGCCAATAAAATACGCTAAAAGTTATCGCATTCTTGCCATTAATAGGGGAGAAAAGGAAAATGTTTTAAGTGTCAAACTTGAATACGATAACGATTATATCTTTAATTATCTAAAAAATAAAATTATTAAAAATCCAGCCTCTTTTGTTTGTAATTATGTAGAAGAAGCCCTTAAAGACGCTTTAAAAAGACTAATTTATCCTTCAATCGAAAGGGATATTCGTAGTGAACTAACGGAAAGATCAGAAGACAGTGCCATCGATGTATTTAAAGATAACTTAGAAAAATTATTAATGACGAGACCATTAAAAGGCTATCGTGTATTAGGATTTGATCCAGCTTTTAGAACTGGTTGTAAATTAGCTTGCTTAGATGAAAAAGGTAATGTCCTTCATATAGACAAAATATATCCTCATGAACCACATAATAAAAAAGATGCTGCTAAGAAAAAAGTTTTAGAACTTCTAAATAAATATCATCTAAATTTAATTGCAATTGGTAATGGTACAGCTTCAAGAGAAAGCGAAGAATTTATTGCTGATACCATTAAAGATTTAAAAGATGTATATTATATTATTGTTAGTGAAGCCGGCGCCAGTGTTTATTCTGCATCTAAAGAAGCTCAAAAAGAATTTCCTGACTTTGAAGTTGAAGAACGTTCTGCCGTTAGTATCGGTAGAAGAGTAATTGATCCATTATCAGAACTAGTAAAGATAGATCCTAAAAGCATTGGCGTTGGTGAATATCAACACGATGTAAACAATAAAAAATTAACTGAATCACTAGACTATACAGTAAGTAAAGTAGTTAACAATGTCGGTGTAAATATTAACACTGCCTCATCGTTTATTTTAAAATATGTATCTGGATTAACTAAACCCGTAATAGATAAAATTACTAAATTTAAGGAAACAAGCGAATTTAAAAATCGTAGTGATATTAAGAAATTAACATCAGATAAAGTATATGAACAATCTGTTGGTTTCTTACGTATTCAAGGTAGTAATCCTTTAGATAACACTGGAATCCATCCCGAAAGTTATGATGTTGCTTACAAGATACTAGAATTTTTAAAGTTAGATATTAAAGATATTAATACAGACGAATTTAAACAAAAAATACAAGCGGCTGATATCAACAGCATATTAGCAAATATTAGTAGTGATGAATACACTATTAAAGATATATTAAAGGAATTAGCAAATCCGGGTCTTGATCCCCGATTAGATGCTCCAAGTCCTATATTAAGAAGCGATGTTTTAACTATAGACGATTTGAAAGTTGGGATGGAATTAAAGGGAACAGTACGTAATGTAGCAACCTTTGGTGCTTTTGTCGACATTGGTTTACATGATGATGGACTTTTGCATATATCAAAAATGAGTAAACAATTTGTTAAAGATCCTAAAGATATAGTAAATGTAGGGGACATTATTACTGTTTATATAGATGATGTTAACAAAGAAAAATCCAAAGTATCTTTAACATTAGTTAAAAATTAAAGGCTATATTAACAAATATTTTACGTATTTTTAGTAAAGTTGTTAATATTACCTTGATATTTTGACAAGATATGATATAATTAATCTTGTCAAAAGAAATGCAGGTGTGGTTCAATGGTAGAACTTCAGCCTTCCAAGCTGATAACGTGAGTTCGATTCTCATCACCTGCTCCAATTGAAATCAACTTACGGACTTAAAAGTTCGTAAGTTTTTATTTTATATAAAACTTAAAAAGTTTTCTCTCTTTCAAGGGAGGGAAAACTATGAGATGTGGTATTTATGTAAGAATATCTACTGACGACCAAGGAGATAATGGTTATTCTATTGATTCACAACTTAGAATGATTAAAGAATATTGTGAAAAGAATGAATATGTTTTTATATATATAATCTTCAAAAAAGAGGAAAAAATTATCAGAATAATGATGTAAACCCTAAATAGTAGATATTAATAAAAAAAGGGTTATTAAAAAGAGAAAATTATTTTTCTCTTTTTGTGTAATTTTTTCTCTTTTTCTTAATTTTTGACTTTCATAGATTTCATTTCTTTATCAAGATTTTTTGCATCATCTATTTGTTTTAATCCTAAATTTATAAAATAGATTATTACAAGCCAAGCTATAATTGTTAATGTAATTTGTACTATATAATATGGTAGGTTAATTGGCATATCCCAAACGGCATGTTCAACAACTGAAATTAAACATACAAGTAAAAATCTTTTATCATTTAAATGTTTTTTATCTAGTTTATCAAAACCTTTAACATACATTAATGCTGCTCCTTCAATTGCTGCCCATGCTACATGTCCACCAGGTGCTAAGAAGCCACGTAATTTAATAATTTGTAACATTGCTGCGTTACCACCAGTTAAACCAAATTTCAAAATGTAACCAGCTGTTTCAAATGCTGCAAAACCAGCTCCAACAGCTGCCCCAATTAATAAGCCATCTAAAATATAATTACTTTTCTTGCTCTTAAATAAGAATAAACCAACTATTACCGCTTTAGCAGCCTCTTCAATTAAGCCAACTAATATAGCGCCCTTATAATCAAGTTGTTCTACCGGAATAACATCAAAATATAAAATTGCTAAAAGCAAAGATAATGCTCCACCTAAAACAAAATATTTCATAACCTTATAAAAAGGAATATTTTTAAATAGATTAATTTCAAAGAAGAAAATCATAATCGTAACTGGTATTGCAAAAGCTCCTAATATAATCATGGCCGGTAAAAAGTTTAAATTACCATAATTAATATAGCCAATTCTTGTTGCTATATAAGCAATTAAGAAGAAAACAAGTATTTTAAAATAAACCCAAGCGCTTGCTTTTCTAGGATCGATATCCTTTACGTTTGGTGTTGTTTCCTTACTTCCACAAACAAACACTTCATCTAAATCTTCTTCCGTATGTTTCTTAAAAGTATTTTTAAATAGATCCTTAAAAGTTACATATCTTTCACTTTTAGCACCTGTTATTTTATCTAAATTTTCACTAATTATATTTTGGGCATTTTTCTTTTGTAGTGGAAAACCACACTCTGGACAAGTATTATCACTTACTTTAACCTTTGCACCGCATTCTGGACATATACTTTGTTCATTTTTATATCCACAATGAGGACATACTTTAGCATTACTAGATATCTCATTATTACATTCTTTACATTTTATTAAAGCCATATTAATTTACCTCCTTTAAAGACTCAATTATTAATTTACCAACATTATTAATTTCATTAGTATTTACATTTTCTTCTTTAGTTGTTACCAAATACATACTATTATTTACTAAAAAGGCATATCGATTATCTACAACTACGTGACCACTTGATGTATACATATATTGAATACCATAAGTATATTTATCTCCTAGATAACCACTTATTAAATCAATTGTTATTTTTGCATCCGGATATTCTTTACCAATCGCCGTAGTAAGTTCTGATAATAGTACGGTCGGATCTGTATAATTCTTATATTTATCTATCATGATATAAGGAATAAGCGCTCCATTATCATCTATATTTTTTCCTACATAAATACTTCCATCCTTACTAATATATACTTTATAATTAGTTGGAAATTCAAAATATTTTCCATTTTGATTAAATTCATAATTTCCATTCGCATTTGGTTTTAATCCCGTAGTAGGACTAGTCGTTGGATTTGAATTAGGATCATTATTGGGATTATTATTATTTGTATTATTTTTATTAAAGAAAAGAAAATAACCTCCCACTAAAACAATTAGTATAATTATCAGATATTTGTTATCCCATTTTCCTTTTAAATTATTTAATGTCGTTTTACTACTAACATTTTTAGGTGAATATCCACAGTGAGGGCAACCCTCTGCTTTATCACTCATTTTTTTGCCACATTCTGGGCACTTAATTAAAGCCACTTTTAATCACACACTCTCTTTCAATTTTATTGTACCAAGTTTGTCTTAAAAAGTCATTAATTTGCTTTTATTTTACAAAAAAAATCATGCAATTGATTCATCTATTTATCTTTTCATTTAATTAATATATAATACTTAACGAAAGAAGAAATAAAGATGATATTAAATGTAAGTGGCCGCACTGATATAGTTGCTTTTTATTCTAAATGGTTTATGAATAGATATAAAGAGGGATTTGTTGACGTAAGAAATCCTTTTTACCCTAAAATGATTAGTAGAATCTATTTTAAAAATGTTGATGCCATCGTCTTTTGTACCAAAAATCCTTTACCTATACTAAATTCTTTAAAAGAAATAAATATACCTATAATTTTTGATGTTACATTAACTCCTTATAAAAATGATATAGAGCCAAATGTTATTTCCAAAGACAAAATAATAGATGCTATTAAAAAATTATCAAATATTGTTGGTATAGATAATTTGTATGTTAGGTATGATCCTATCTTTTTAAGTGACAAATATAATCTTGCATATCACAAAAAGGCTTTTTCTAAAATGTGTCAGTTATTAAATGGCTATGTAAAGCAAATAATTATATCTTTTATCGATAATTATAAAAATGTCATCAAAAATCAAAGAATTTTAAAATATCGCAATTTTACTTTAGATGATTTTAAAGAAATTGGCACTAGTTTTAGCAAAATCGCAAGTCTTTATAATATGACCGTGCAAACCTGTTGCGAAAATAATGACTTAGTTAATTATGGCTTTAAAAAATCTTCTTGTGTAACCAAAGAGCAGATTTATAATTTAACTGGTAAAAGCTTTAAAAATTGGAAAGCTCGTCAAAATCCTAAGTGTGACTGTGTAGAAATGGTCGATATTGGTGTTTATAATTCCTGCCCTCACTTATGTAAATATTGCTATACTAATTTTGATGAAGAAAAAGTAGAAACAAATTTTAAAAATCATGATCCTAATTCTTCATTATTAATTGGTCATATTGAAAAAGATGATATAATTAAAGAAAGAATAAAATAATTTTTTAGAAAGTGCATTCTTATGAAAAATAAATTAACAATAACTAAAAATCTAATTTTAATAATTAATATTATTATCTATTTTTATTTAGTCTTTTATGAAAGAAATATGTATATTTATCATATGAATTATTCTAAATGTATAATTTACATGATAATTACAAGCATCTTTATATATTTAAGTGGAGTAGTTATTAATGATGAAAAAAATTATAAAATAAACTGTAATATTTACATTGCTTTATTTATGATTTTATTATTCTCTATAACCTTTATTATATATAGACCTCGCTTACAGATATATGATTGGTGGTTTGGCGGCATCTATACACCATTTAAAACTATTATTTCTCAGTTTAAGTATGGCAGTTTTTCATCTATCTTAAAAAATATCGTCGGCAATATGATTATGCTACTTCCATTATCCTTTTTATTAATGATTAAAAAAACAAAATATAATAATATTTTTATCCAAACTATAATTATTTTACCAATCACCATATCAATTGAATTATTGCAAGCTTTTACTCACACTGGTTCATTTGATATAGATGATATCATCTTAAATTATCTATCTGTAGTTTTATTTACAATTCTAGTAACTAAAACTAAAATAATTAATAAATTTCGCAAACTTTTTTATACTGATTTTTCTTTAAGTTCTAAAACGAAAAAGATTTTATATTATAGCGGATTAATAATACTTATAATCTTTGATATAAGTTTATTTATTATTTGAAAGAAAGGGTGATTAGTATGCAGTATATTGCTTTATTAAGAGGAGTTAATATTAGTGGTAAAAATAAAGTAACTATGTCCATTTTAAAGGAAGAGTTAGAAAAAATAGGTTTAGAAGAAGTAAAAACTTACTTAAACAGTGGAAACATTATTTTTATTTCCACCTTAGAAAAAAATATTTTAAGTAAAGAAATCAAGAACGTTATTCAAAAAACTTTTCTTATCGATATTCCTGTTTTTATTATGAATTATGATACATTAAAAGACTTATTAGATCATTGTCCTTCTTGGTGGGGTAGTGATGATAAAAGTATCTATGATAATGTAATCTTTGTAATCCCACCATATACTGTTTCTGATGCTTATAAAATCTTAAAAGAACCTAAAAAAGAATTAGAGCAAACAAAAGAATATAAAAATAATATTTTTTGGTCTTACAAGCTTAAATATTATCAGAAAACTAATTGGTGGAGTAAAACCGCTACTAAAGAGTTGCATAACGTAATTACAATAAGAACCGCTAACACCGTAAAAAAATTACTTGAGCTTTGTCAAAAATAATTAAATTAAAAGTAGAATATCAGTTATCGTTATTTAGATAACTAAAATATTCTACTTTATTATTATTTCCTTCCAAACCTTTAAAATTACTTCCTAACCAAATTTTTGATATTAAATCTATTAAAAATAATATCAAGATAATACTAAAAACAATATTAAACCACTTTCCTTTATTATTAACAATCTTATTTAGTACTGGCTGAACAAAATATATCCCTGTTAAGGCTAGTATTCCAAACTTTAAATCAGGGATTAATGCAATTCTTCCTTGAAAGTTAAATAAGTTATCTGAGTAATCCCATAAAGTTTTAAAATCAAAATGAACCATATCCATAATATATGTAGATATTAACTCTACCGCCATCGATAATAAAAAGGTTTCTAAAAATAATAATGCTGGTCTAAAGTTTATTTTTCCTATATATAAGTCTTTGTCTTTATACCTATAAAAAATCAAAATTATAAATAATCCACCAAATCCATATATTGGTAACCAAGGACCCCATAAAAAACCTCTATTTACTAAAATGTTATCTTCAATTAAAAATAATATTTCTTCATATAAATATCCTAAAAAAGCATAAACAATGAAGAAGGTAAATAAATTAATTAAAATATCCTTAAAATTATTACATTTTAATTTTTTATTTAAAGTAAGAAAATTCTTCATAACATCACCACTTATTATATTTTGTTGTATTAAAAGTATATCATACAATGTAACTTTAAAAAAAGATTAAAAATTTTTTTATTGCCTAAAGTATAACTCGATTATTTATCATCATATCAAAAAGTATAATCAGTAATAACACCACAATTATAAGTCGCATACGAAAAAGTAGGCTTGAAGATAATGCTTGTAATGCTAAAAAGTGGTGAATTTAAAAAGGCTAGCTTAACTAACCTTTAGATATAAACATTAAATAGGTATTTTTCCACAAAATTTTTCATATCATCGGGAAAATCATCACTAGAATAATCAAATTTAGTTTTATAATAGTACATTCCTAATTCAGCTAAAAATTCTTTTGTGGTACTATAACTATAATCCCTTAGTGGTCTTTCGTTTAACATTTTATATTTATCATAAATTGCTATAAGTTCATTACTAAAAGATAAGTAGCCACCATATTTAGCTTTATATTCTATATCAAAGTTATGAATAAGTTCATGTACAACTACAAAATCTTCTGCATCACAGCTTATATCTATAAATGTTTTAGGACCTTCCTTTATTCCAAATGTTATTGCGTTTACTTCATCATTTTCATATAAACTATTAAATGTTTCTGGCGTTAAAAAAGATATTTTTACATTATAAGCAAAAAGGCTTTCCCAATTTCTACTTATTTTGTTAACAATGTGATTAATGTTTTCATTATTACATCCTCTTTGAACTTCAATCACAGCTTTATTATATTTATTTTGACTATATGTATCTATAGATCTAAAATTATAGGTATTTTTATTAAAGTCTGCATATAAAACCACACTATCATTAAAGTTTGCATAAGTATTAGAAATATATTCAGGGAATTCATTATTACTATTAGTTGTTTTATTAAAACCATATGAAATATATCCTTGTTTATCCACATTAGGAATTAGTATCTTACATGAAGATTGATTATTATATAAATCACAAGTTTGTCTAGAAAAATCAATTCTATCAGCGCCATTCATATTAAATGTCACAATTACTGTCTTTTTAGTAATGGCATAAATAGTTGTATCATTACTTATATTTATATCATTTGTATAAACAGGATTAGTTCCATTTTTTGTATTTGACCATCCCAAGAATTGATAACCACTCTTGCTAACCTTAGGACTTTCTATATTACATGACCTATCTTCATTATATAAATAGCAGCTACTATTTCCGATTATTTTATTATTATCACTAAAACTAATTTTTAGTTCTTTTCTAGTTATCGCATATAAGTTTTTACTAGCATTTGTTTTAATTTCCATCCCCGGAACATACACTTTTGTACTGTTTTTATTTTCTCCAAATCCTAAGATTTCCCATCCATTTCTTTCAATTTTAGGAAGCGTTAATGTACAGCTTTGATCATTATTATATAATGTACATTTGACATCCCCGGCAGAAACTTTAGCCCCATTATTGTAAAACTTATAAACAACATCCTTTTTTGTTACCGGATATAAAGTAATGTTTTCTTTAACATTTATTTCTTCTTTTTCCTTATATAAAGCATTAGTCGTATTATTAACATTACTCCAACCAATAATTTGATAGCCTTCTTTTTTAATCAGCGGAAGAGTAACTTTACAAGTGTCATTATTAGGCTCCAAAGTACAACTTAAAGTATTTATTTTTACTTTATCGTTACCAAGTAGATTAACTTTCAATTCTTTAGCGGTAACTTCGTATAAAGTTTTATTTTCATTAATTGTGATTTCTTGATTGGAAGTATATAATAAATCATTCTTATCTTTATTATCAGACCAACCTCTAACTTTATTTTTATTACTGTCTATATTTGGTAAAGTAATTACACAATCATTTTCTAAATTGTACACTGTGCAAGAAAGTATATCTGGATTTTTATTTTCTTCATTAACAATTGATAATGTTAAATCCTTTGTAGTAATTGCATATAAAGTTAAATCACTTGTTAATGTAATTTTATCCTTTGCTAAATAGTCTTCCTTTTTACTATTTTTATCTATAGCCCATCCTTTAAAAGTCCAGTTTTCTCTTTTAATATTTGGCAGTTTAATTTTACAGGAATTAGATTTCGTAGTACATGAAAGAGTTTCTGTAAAGTCCGTTATTCCATTACCATTAAGTGTAAGATAAAATATTTTTTTATTATTTACTGTGCTTTCATTATTATTATTATTTTGATTTTCTAAATTTACCTTAATTGTAAAAAATATTCCGACGGCTAAAAAAATAATGCCAAGAGATATCAAGCATAATTTTATAAAAGTTTTCTGTCTTCCTTTTTTGGTATAGTCTTTATATTTAACATTATTTTGATTCATAAAAAGTCACCTATATTCTATAACATTATATAACTTTTATTTATAAATTCCAAATAAAACCTATGCCTAAATCCTAAATTTAATTAAAAAGAGGGAAGAAACAAATTTTTAGTAAAAAATGCTTGCTTTAATAAATAAAATGCTCTATAATTAAAAATGTATTCAAAAGAAATGCCCGATTAGCTCAGTCGGTAGAGCGCACGGCTGTTAACCGTTAGGTCGTAGGTTCGAGTCCTACATCGGGCGCCATTTAAAAAATAACTTCCTGTCTTGGAAGTTTTTTTATGTCCTTTTAATTTTTCCCCTAACGATTATTGCTAAATTTAAAATACCATGCTATAATCAAATAGTAGGAGAGTGGGTAAAAATGACAGAACTACTTTTAAATTCCGTTGAAACTTTAAATTTTTGTAATTTAAAAGCTTCATGGCGTAGTAAAAAAATTAATAGTGAAATTAATACATTAACAAATGAGATTAAAAAAGCAATTTCTGAAGGGGATACAATCTTTAAAGGTAATAATGCCCCTGTAAACTTTATTGAAGAATTAGTTAACTTAGATGAGCAACTTTTATCATCTAATACCGACGAAAAAGAGGAATTAATTTTAAAAAGAGATCGCATAGCGTCTCAATTAAGCGAGTTCATTACTGGACTTCCATTAAATACCAGAGAAGATTTAGAGTTTATAATAAAACAAATAACTGATCGTCAAGATCGCATAGCCTCTTTAAAAGAAACTCTAGCAGCAATAAAAGAAGCATATCCAGAAGTTGACAGTGTTAATCGTCGTGATTTATTTGATAAGATTCCTATTTTAGGTCAAATCAAAGCTTATCATGATTCTCAAAAACCAATTTCACTAGAATCAACAGCAGAAAAGCCCGTAAAAACAGAAGAAACTTTACCAAAATTAAAAAATGGTCGTTTTGTTGTAAGAATCAAAAAAGCACCACAAGAATTAGTAGATTTAGTTAGTAAAACAGATGAATTTACTAAACCGGTAATTAATCAAAATGTAGAAACTAGTGTTGATAATTCTTTCTTTGGCTCTGAAGCTGATAATAGTCTAATGACTGAAATAAGTGAGGAATCTAGAATTACGCCTAAAACAACTGAAGATGAAACTCCTGAAGCTATTTTTGAATCAAAAAAACCAGAATTTAAAGATGATGAAGTAACCGATTTATCTGATTCTAGTGCTTATAATTTTGCTGATATATCTCTTGAAGAATTAAATGCACCAGCGCATGCCCCTAAAGAAGCAAGTGCTGAGGAAGTAAAATATACTATGAATCAAGGAGATACCTTATCAAATCTTGCCCTAACTTTATATGGCGATGAAAACGCTTGGTTTGACATTTTTAACGCTAATCAAACAGCTCTAACTGCTAGATTAAAAGAACAATCTATAACAGACATGTCTAATATAGAGCACAATAAAGAAGTATTTACCGGTATCGAATTATCTTTACCAAACGAATATACAAAAAGTGCTAATAATAATATAAAGTTAGCCGCATAAGGAGGATATATGTATTTTGCTAAAAATGAAATTATTGAATTAAATGACAATGAAAAATATCTAGTTTTAGATACCGCTATCATTGATGAAGAAGCTTATTACAAAATCAAAAAATTAAATGCAGATGAAACTGATGTCGAAGGTGAAGAAAGATTTATTAGTGCTACCAACGATGAAGGAAAAATTTATATAAATGAAGATTTAACCCCTGAAATAATAAGCAAATTAAAGGAACTACTTAGCTAGTTTCTTTTCATTTCTTGTATACGATTTGACTTTTTGCCCCATTATATGATAGAATAGAACTCGTTCGTCTGGGGAGGGGAACAAAGAAATGGAAAAAAATGTATCTTCACTGAAGATATCAAATATAATTTTATGTGTAATATTATTGATCACATTTGTAATTGTTGGTACAAGAACAAATGTAAAAGCAAATGAAATAAATAACAGTGATGACGAGGTGTATCCCTCGGTTAACATCCAACTAGGAAATCGTTATCCATCATTAATAAAAACAGAAAATGCTGCTAAAGAAGAAAGCTTAGTTGCTAACAATATAATTCTTGATAATAATTATTATATTGAAAAAAATCTTGATACAATAAAATTCTTTGCTACTGCTTTTGGCTATAAATTAAATGATGTTATTAATGATTTAAAATCTTTAAGTGCAAATGAAGAAATATTTATTAGTACTAATATAGGATACTTAAAAAACAAATCTGGAAAATTATACGTATATGATAATTTCGAATATGGTCTTATTGAATATTTTTATGATTTAAATAATAATGGACGAATTAAAAGAAATAAAAAATATGTACCATATGAAGGAAATTCTAAGTATGTTGAAGATTTAATTACTTATTATTCAAGTATTTATCAAAATGTTGATAAAACTACATTACTAAGTATTGGTGCTGCTGAAAGCGGTTACTATAAAGTAAAATATATGCTTAAATGTAATAATATATATGGCGGCATGTCTAGTAAAGGTTTAATTAAACATAACAATATTGAACTTGGCGTATTAACTTTTGTTAGAATGATGTCTAGAAACTATTACGGTAAAGGATTAACTACTCCAAAGAGTATTGGTAAAGTTTACTGTCCCGTATATATTGATGGTGTTAAAGTAGCAAGTCCTCATTGGATTAACTTAGTAAACACCGCTAAAAACAAATATTCAAAATATAATGATAATATTACAATAAATGATTTAATCAATAAAGTAGAAGCTATTTAGTTTCTATTTTTATTTGTAAAAAAATACTATCTCTATTATAATAATGATGGTGGTATAAAATGAGAAAAGATAAAATTAACTATTATTTAGATATAGCTAAAGAAGTAGCAGCTAGAAGCACTTGTTTAAGAAGAAAATATGGTGCAGTAATAGTTAACAATGATGAAATAATTGCAACTGGTTATAATGGTGCACCTAGAGGAAGAAAAAACTGTGATGAATTAGGTTTTTGTTATCGCGAAAAATTAAACATCAATCGTGGTGAAAGATATGAATTATGTCGCAGTATCCATGCTGAGCAGAATGCCATAATTAGTGCTGCTCGTAAAGATATTATTGGTGGAACTATGTTTATAACGGGAATTAATGTAAAAACCAACGAAGTAGAACCTCATAGTACATCTTGTATAATGTGTAAAAGAGTAGTAATTAATAGTGGCATTAAAGAAGTTATTGTTAGAGAGCCTAATAATGAGTATACAATATATAATGTAGAAGACTGGATAGAAAATGATGATTCCCTAGATGGATCATTGGGTTATTAAAAGAATAAAAAGGAGAAAAATGAAAATAATTAACGAATTAAATGTAAAAGGAAAAAAAGTAATCCTTAGATGTGATTTAAATGTTTCTATAAAAGATGGAAAGATCGTTAGTGATGAGCGCATTATTAAATCTTTACCAACTATTGAGTATTTAATTAATGAAAATGCTAAAGTTATCATCATGAGTCACCTAGGAAAAATAAAAACTAAAGAAGATTGTGAAAAAAATTCTTTATTTTTAGTTTATCAACGATTATGTGAATTATTAAAAACTAATGTGTATTTTTCTAGTGCTACGAGCGGAGGAATTTTGGAAAATAAAATTAATAATCTTCAAAATGGTGAAGTGTTATTAATGGAAAATACCAGATATGAAGATTTAGATGGCAAAAAGGAAAGTAACTGCAATTTAGATTTAGCAAAGTACTGGGCTAGTCTTGCGGATTATTTTGTTAATGATGCTTTTGGCTTATCTCATCGAAAACACGCTTCAAACTATGGGATTAGTAAGTATTTACCAAGCGCTATCGGTTTTTTAATGGAAACGGAAATAACCGGCTTAAAACCCTTAATTAACCCTATAAAGCCCTATGTAGTTATTATGGGTGGTGCCAAAATAGAAGATAAATTAGATATCATTGAAAATATTTTACCTAAATGCGATTATTTACTAGTTGGTGGCAAAATTGCTAATTCATTTTTAGACTGTGTATCCAATATAGGGGCATCAGAAGTCGATGAAAGTAAAAAAGATAATTTAAAAAAACTTCTTTCTATATATAAGGAAAGAATAATATTACCTGTGGATGTTAAAGTGCTATCCGAAGGTATTGTTAAAGAAAAAGAGATTAATGAAATAACCGATACTGATATTATATATGATATAGGAAATAAAACTACTAATTTATATAAAGAATATATTAAGAATGCAAAAACGATATTTTTAAATGGAACTATGGGTATGTATGAAGATGAAAGATTTAAAGATGGAACTCTAAATATTCTAAAATGCGTTGCTAGTTCCAATGAAGTACACATTATCGGTGGCGGCGATGCAATTTCTAGTGCTAAGGTGTTTAATATTACTGGATTTAGTTTTGTCTCTACTGGTGGCGGTGCGACATTAGAATACATTGCTACAAATAAATTAAATTGTTTTGAAGACTAATAAGTCTTTTTTTCATGTTTGTTTTTTTAGTGTTAATATAGTATAATGAAAGCAAGGAAGGTTTATATGGAAAATATACTAGGTAGCAAATTAAAAGTACATTGCTACAAACATAATGGTAAAATCCATAGAACTTGGGATGAAGTAGTAATACTTGATGAAACAAGAGACTGTCTAATATGCGGAAACAACAAAGTTAAAATTACTGAATCAGATGGCCGCACCCATAAAACAAAAGAAACAGCAATAATATTCTTTTTTAAAAAGAGATGGTTTCATGTAACCGCACAATTAAAAAATAATGGCTTATATTATAAAGCTGATATGGCAAGCCCATTTTTAATCGATGATGGAATAATAAAATATATTGATTATGATTTAGATTTAAAAGTGTTTCCAGATGGTGATTTTAGAATTTTAGATCACAATGAATATAAATACCACAAAAAAATAATGAAATATTCTGAGGACTTGGATTTAGTACTTCAAAGCGAATTAACCGACTTAATAAACATGAAAAGAGCTGAAGTAGGACCATTTAACCCAAAAATAGTAGAAAAATATCACAAAATCTACTTAAAATTGGCTGAAAAATAGGTATTTTTCAAAAAATATCTATTTTTTTTAAAAAAATTGCAAAAAAGACTAGATATTTTAAAAATAATGGCATATAATACTATGTATGCGAAGCAAGGAAAGCCTTGAATAGCAAGAAAATATATCAAATTTAACAAATTTAACAAATTTTAAAAAAAATTAAAAAAAGTCGAAAAAAGTGTTGACTTAATAAAAGAGATTTGATATATTACTAATGCGCGGTTGAAAAAGCGCGATATGATCTTTGAAAACTGAGTAAAATGTCAATTTCAAGTAGTCAGATTAAACTTAAAAAATAAATCAATTTTTATTGAGAGTTTGATCCTGGCTCAGGATGAACGCTGGCGGCATGCCTAAGACATGCAAGTCGTACGAAGGAGCCCAATGAAGTTTATTGATAGTCGGAGAGCTTGCTCAAAGAAAGGATTTAAATGGATTTGGATTACTCCTTAGTGGCAAACGGGTGAGTAACACGTGGGTTACCTGCCTCCAAGTCGGGGATAACAGTTGGAAACGATTGCTAATACCGGATATGGTCTACGGATTAAAGGAGCCTTTAAAGCTTCGCTTGGAGATGGGCCTGCGGTGCATTAGCTAGTTGGTGGGGTAATGGCCTACCAAGGCGACGATGCATAGCCGAACTGAGAGGTTAATCGGCCACATTGGGACTGAGACACGGCCCAAACTCCTAC
>CAKOOC010000021.1 GCA_934098375.1 uncultured Bacilli bacterium | reverse complement strand
ATTATATTTTTAATTATAAAGAGTTAGAAAAAGAATATAATTATTCACAAAAAGTAATAGATAATCTAGAAGAAGAATGTGAAAAACTAGACCAAAATAATAATAACTTAATTGACTTTATCAAGCATATATTAGAAATGTTAAAAGACTTTTTTAGAAGAATTCTACTTTCTAAAAATGAAGTTGATAAAAATAAGACTATAAATATTTTAAAAGAATGTTATGAAAAAGATTTATATAAAGCTAGTGATTTAATAGATGTTTCTAAAGATACTGATAAAGAAATGGAAGTCAATAATTTTATAAAAGAAGAAACCTTAGAAAAAGAATACGACTACTTTGATTAGTCGTATTCTTTGCTTATACTAAATTTTTGATAATTTAGAAAACACACTTGCATATTGACAGTCAATATGCTTATTATAAAAATGATTATTCATTAAAATCATTTTCGTTATTTAAAATACTAATTAATTTATTTAGTTCAGATTGTTTATCAAGTATTTCATTTTTTAAATTTTCTATATATTTTTTAATATCTTCTATGCTATTATTTTCTTGCATTATTTTTACCCTCACTTATTAATTGAATTTGAACTTTAATATCTTCAATTTGCTGATTTAAATCATCTCTTTGACTAATCAAACCTGATAATTGTTTTTTTAACGCTTCTAATTCTGATAATGTTATTACATCATCCTTTTTATCATCTTTAATTTTAAAATACTCTAAATAAAAATCTACTAAATATTTTGCATGACTATTTCTTATGTCTTCATTTTCCAAATAATCTTTCATTGATAATGTTGTCTGTTCCATATCTGGTCGAAATAATCTTTTATATTTTACTTCTTTAAATGGTATGCCTAATTTTGAACAATCTCTTTTTAAAATTTGAAGAATATCGCGCATTAACCACTCTTCCATAATATCTGGATAATGATATTTTTCTTTTAATTTTAAATATTCCTCATAGGTTGCAGGATAAATTTTTTGAAGTAAAACATCGCATACTAAATCTTCTCCTAAATATTTACATTTCAGAATATCAATCATTCTAAAGAATTCATTTCTTCTTGACTTATCAGGTATTGACTTTAAATCCATAGTAATAAAATCATTTAAAGTATAAATTCCTCTATTATGTAAGCCAATTAAATTTTGCCCAAAATTTGGTTTTGAATTTAAAAATGGTACATCTTCTAATCTCGTTTCTAAAGTTTTATTTTCGTCCATAAAATCACATCCTCACTTGTAGACGTTCATAAATTACATAATAATTATATCATAAAACAAAACTTATTTTAATAGATTTAGCTTTTTTTACTAAAATATTGTTTAAAATGTTTAGTTTAAAAGAAAAATGTGCTATAATTAATATAGATTTCAGTATAACATTATGATTATACTGCTTTTTATTTGGAGGTAAAAATGAATAAAAAAAATATTAAAGATGATTCATATAAAAAACTCGAGATAATTAATGAATGGATTAATAATTCCGATAATAAAACATCCATTGTACTTGGAATAGTAGGAATAATTTTAACAATTATTTTTTCGAATGGAAGTATTACTAATAACTTATTAAAGATAGTAAATGAAATTATTTTAGATATTAATTTTGATGATGTTCTTTACATAATTATATTTATATTGTTGATTTGTTTTTGTATATATGGATTGTATTGCTTAATAAAGGTTCTAATTCCAACATTAAAAATAAAATTTAAAAATACAAAATCATTTATATATTTTGGAAGTATATGCAAATATTCAAATTTTAAAGAATATAAAAAAGATTTATTAAAAGCTAATGAAGATGATATATTAGATGATTTACTTAATCAAATTTATTTAAATTCAATTATTTGTAGTCAAAAATTTATAAATTTTGCTAAAGGTATTAAATTTTTTTTAAAAGGATTAATTGGTACAATTATTATGTATATCATTGGAATTTTAATATATTTATAAGGGGTTGATAGTATGTTTTATGATTATAAAGAGGGAAAAAATAAGCTAGAAGAAATATTAAATAATAATACTGAAATACAAAACAAAAACGTACCTAAAGATGATACGAATTTCACATATGATAATGGCATTAGAAGTTGGATTGGAGCAATTTTTGTCGATATCGTTAGTTCAAAAAAACTTATTGAAAATGAAGAAGATATTGTTGTTGCAAAAATATTAAGAAGTTTTGCCTCTGAAGTAATTTCAATTATGAATAGTAGCAATAATGCAAGACAAATAGGAGTTCGTGGAGACTGTGTTTACGGAGTTTTTTCAACTCCTAACCAAAATGACACATACGAATTACTTACAATAGGAACATATATAAATTGTTTGATAAAAATGTTAAATAGATTATTAATAAATAAAGGATATCCTACCATTAATATAGGTATTGGGATAGGTGTTGGTGAAGATCTAGTTATAAAAGCTGGTAAAAAAGGAACTGGTATAAATGATCGAATATGGATTGGTAAAGCTGTTATAGATGCTTGCGTATTAGCTGACAAAGCTGGTAGAAATGGAAATTCAACAATAGGAGTGAGTTATTTAGCATTTATTAATTTTATTGAACGTTTAGAAAAAGAAAATTCAAAAGCCAGAAGTTGGTTTACAGAAAAATATGATTATGATATAAATTCATATACATACTATGGAAATATAATTGATACAACATTTGATAAATGGATTGAAGAAAACTTGTAATTATTTAAAAATATGTTATACTTATATTAGTTAATAGCTTATTACTAACTATTATCTAGCTCAAAAAGTTGTCGCACTTCTTCCTTTAGGGCACCAGATTGATTGATACTCGAACTTTTAATATTCGAGAGTAATAAATTGCTAACAGAAATGTTAGTTTTTTTGTTATTTAAAGAAAGGGAAAGTGATTATACACCTAGGGAAGAAGAAATAAATAGTTATATCTATGAACAAAATTATGGAATTGATAAAGATTATGATGATAGAGATATAGACATATAAAAAGACAAGCAGAGTCTTGTCAGTAATATCTATTTCCAATAGATAAAACACACTTCTCTATTGGCAGAGCCAATAGGTGTGCAAAGGGAATATTTCCTTTTGAAACCCTAAAACATAATTAAGCAAGAACTCCTTGCTCAAACCATAATTATGTTTTTTTAATTGCAATAAATTACAATTATTTATTTTCAAAACTTCGTAATGAAAATAAAAGAAAAAAGTCTATCGCCACTTACAAAATTACTTCGTAATTTCATAACGTGTCACGACTTTTATCTTCTTATAGGTTTTAATTTTTTAACTGGTCCTTCTTCTTTATGAGGTTTAAATGCATTCATTTTTTCATGCCATTCACTAGCATCAATTAAAGAATTATCACCTCTATCATCTAGAACATTCCAATATTCTCTAGGTAACACATGTTCAGAAACCCCAGAAAATGATCTATGTCCTGATTGTTGCTCAGCCCTAAATTGTCTTCTTCTTTTTTCTAACTCTTTTGGATCTGTCACTTCTTTGCCGTAAGCATAAAATGTTACATCCTCAGCCATTGTTTCTTTCCATCCAAATAATTCGCAGTTATCTTTAGCAAATCTACCTGTAAAGAATGTATTTCTTATTTTTAAGATATCTTCAAATGTTAGTTCTCTATTGTATCCAAAATATTCAAGTAATGCTGCTAAATTACAAGCATCTTTTATTACTATACTCTTTTTTCCAAGACTTAAACAAATATTATCATCAGTAACATTAAGTATAGGATAATTAGGGCTTTGATATAATAAATCATTTGATAATAACTCTTCATTTGGAACAAATAACATACTTCTATAAGAAAACCAACTACCAGTATCTAACATTCCAGGCTTAGTTCTAAAAAAATCAGTATCTCCATTATAACGATAAATACTATCAGTTCTTACAACTTCCCCGACATAAATATTATCTCTGTTTACTTTGTAATTTCTATTTTCCATAAAAGCCCTCTTTCTGGTAGTATATTATAGCATATATTTCATAATTTTTTACAAATTTTATGTTTTTTGTTATTTTTCTATTAAAAATGTGGTACAATTTAATCAGTTAGTAAGTTATTACTACCTATTAATGTTTGTAAGAAAAGTTATTCGACTTCTTCTTCACAGGCACCATGAAGAAATTATCCGAACCCCTCAAGGGTTCGGTTCATGATAGCCCATCTCGAGTGCCGAGATGGGGTTTTATGATGCTCAAAAAAGGAGGATCATAGAATGAAAATAAAGAAGAATATATAATGAGTTGTTATTTATAATAACAAATTACTATTTATCGAGATGATGAGAATATGAAAAAAATATATGCTATAAGACAAATTATATAAACTCTAAAGCAGATTTTAAAAAAATTGCTTTTTTTCAAAATTTTGGAACTTTTTTCAAAAAAATAGGGATTATTATATTGTAGGTGATAAATATGACTAGTCAAATAAACCTATATAAATTTAATGAAATATATGATAAGACACATTTAGATTTGCTCAAATATGTAATCATCAAATGTCATAACATTAATGATACAAATGATATTATGCAAGAAACATATTTAGAATTTTGGAACATAATAAACAAAAAGGAATTATCAGATATTAATATTAAAAGTTATCTTATAGGTATTGCAAATAATAAAATCAAAAAACATTATACATTACTTCAAAAATTCAAAACAATTTCGTTATTTGAAATAAACGATAAAGACCGAGAGTTGATTGAAACATTGGAAGATGGTGTGAACATAAATGAAATTATTATTCAAAAAGATAATTGGAATACAATTTGGAAATTTATAAAAAGTAAAAAAAATCAAGATATTCCCAAGGTATTTTATTTATACTATAAGTTAGAACTAAGCATCAAAGAAATTTCTAAAGAGTTACAAAGAAGTGAATCATATATAAAGCATTTAATTTATAGAACACTCCAAGAATTACAAAATAATTTTGGAAATGGGGGGTAAGTAAATGACAAATAAAGAAAAATTAAAACGAGCAATAGAACAAGATATAAACCCTAAAGATTATTATAAAGAAATAATCAAAAAAATAGAGAAAGAGGATACAATGAAAAAAGAAAAGAATTTATTGAAATGGTCTTTTGTACCAATTTGTTTAGTAGCAATTATAAGTGGTGTATTGTTGATTAAAGATCACAATAAGCAACTAAAACCTGATATTTATAAGCCAAATATAGAAACAAAAGATAATATTAACTTATATATTAATGACATAAGTAAAATGACTCAAGGGATGCTAAAACTTGATGCCGATATTAAAACAACAAGTATAGATAGTTTTCCATATTTTAAGGAAATAACAGACATAAAAATACCAAGTGATTTTAGTGAACAAGAATCTTATGAAATATATATTAAACCCGATAGAGATAGTAAAGATTATAATATATTACAAAGTTATGAAATCAATTATTCAAACGAGAAAAATGATAGAAATATTAGAATTTCATTCTCTAAAGAAAATAAACCTATTAGAGATTATCATTTTTCAGAAGAAGGAAGTAGGATGTCTAATATAAATAATCTTGAGTTAAAAATTTTTAAATATAACGAACTATATTTTACAGAGTTTAATTATAAAGGTATTAACTTCGATATTGAAACCTCAAATATTACTGAACAAGAGTTAACTGATTTACTAGTATCCATCATTAAATAATAGTACAATTCAATTAGAGCAGTATCGCAAAGGTATTGCTTTTTTAAGGAAAGAAGATGAGAAACATAGAAACGAGGAAGATACGAAAATAGAATCACGAAGGGAGGTGGTAACCCCCTTATAGCAGTGACTCTCGTAGTGGTAAGAAAGCAGGGAAACCCCTGTTTTTTCACTAGGAAAATAGGGCAATTACAAAATTTGTTATAAAAAAGTTAGAAAATTGTTAAAAAAGTGTTCACAAACTCCGAACTTTATGCCTCTAGTGATCTATTCGAACTAGAAATAGTTCGTTTTTTCTCGTTTAAAATATATGGTGACCGAAAAGTGACCGAAAGGTGACCGAATATATAGAGTGTTTTTTGTAAGTTAGAAAGTAACAAAATGATAGCTGTGAATTTTAGAACTTTTATTTTAAAATATTTGAAAATTTTGTTATAATTATTTTGTAATAATAAGTAGGAAGTTTGTCAATATTATATTTTAAAAGGTGATGATTGATTTGAGAAAGTTAAAAATTAAAAGGATTTATAAGCATTTTAAAGGTGACTTATATTTAGTAGAGGATATTATTTATAATAGTGAAACTAAAGAAAAAATGGTAGCGTATCGAGCTTTATATGGAGATAATTTATTATGGTGCAGACCGTATGACATGTTTATGGATGAGGTAAATAAAAATGGGCAAAAATATAGATTTGAATTACAAAATATCAAAAGTTTGAATGAAAAAAATAGAATTAGTAATGCGAAATGAGTAAATACGAACCGTTATGGATTTATTTAAAAAAAGAGCAAAAAGATAGTTTTAGATTGTCTTTCGATGATATTCTTACTAAATTTAGTTAGAGATTTATCTTCTACAAAATATTTAAGTATGGAAATTGAAGATTATATTAAAGAATATCCTATATTAACTTGTAAGTTATTACTTCATCAAGGATGTGAAGATTATATGTACACAGAAGTTCCTAGAAAAAAATTATGGGATTTTTTAAAGGAAAAGGAGCAAGTTCCACAACTATCTAAAGATGATAACGGAACTATTATTAAATAAAATTCTATTTTTTAATAATGTAAATATTATAGAAACAAAAATTTATATATATATTTATAAAAAACGTGATATAATATTTATAGTTTTATTGCCCAATAGCCAAGCGGTAAGGCATCAGGCTCTGACCCTGACATTTCATAGGTTCGAATCCTATTTGGGCAGCCAATATGTATATTAATCCTAATTTTTAGGATTTTTTTTATTTAAAAATAAAGATAGTGTAAAGTAAAATTTTATTTAAAATATTTCTAATTATAGTAGTTCTATATAAATACTGGGATAAATGTTTTTTTTAACCAAAAATCAAAAATGTGAAAAAATATAATTTTAAAAATAATTAAAAATAATTAAAAAAAACATTGAATAATAATGTTATATTTGCTATGATGGTTTTAGCGTATGAAAGGTACATGATAATATGTGGAATGAAGTATTAGATGATTTAATTGTAGTAAAACGTAGTGGCCAAAGAGTGGAGTTTAATGCATCTAAAATTGCCATCGCAATAAAAAAGGCATATGAAAGTACCTTTAATGAAGTAGATGAAAAAAAGATATATAAAACGTTTGAAAAAGTACTTGCGTTTATAAATAATAATTATAAAGAAAGAAAGACTATATCAGTAGAAGATATTCAAGATGTTATAGAAAATATTTTAAAAGAAGAACATGAAGATGACGTTTATAATTCTTTTAAAGAATATAGACAAAGAAGGGCAGCATCAAGAAAAGTATTTACCGAAAAACAGCAACATAAATTTGTTAGAGCAATAGAAAGAGTTCAAGAACAGAGCAATAGTGATACTAAATTAACGCCATATGAAATGATAAATAAGTTTGGTAAAATTATATCTTCAGAATATTCTAAATCTTATATTTTGGATAATAAATATGTTAGAGCATTTGAAGAAGGAAATATATATATTCATAATTTAGATTATTTTTCTTTAGGAATATTTTCTCATTTTAATTATCGCTTTAATGATAGGGATTATTTAGATGATTTATTATATGAAATAAAAAATGCGGAATTAGAAATAAATAGCATAATAAGTTTGGGAGTTTTAGACTATAAACTTATTCCTTATATAATAAAGAAGTATAAAAATATTATCAAAAATATGCTAGAAAAATATTTGCATTTAGTAGGTTTTGCAGATTTTATTAATATAAAAAAATATGATGATTTATTAGAAAAATGTAATACGATTAGTGATATAGATGATGTATTAAATAATTTGTGTATTAACGATAATTTAAAGGTTTTAGTTTTAAAATTAAAGGAAGATGCTTTTAAAGATTTAAATGATTATATTAAATTGATAATCAATCAGACATTTAAAATTCTTAATTTTGATAGTAAGAAAACAACTAAGTTTAATATTAGTATAGGGTTTAATGAAAATGTAATTGGGCAAAAAGTTAAGGAAGAGGTTATAAACTTCTTAATGAAAAATCCTTATTTAGAAAAAATTAATGTTATTTTTAAAATATCTGATAGAGTAAAAGAAGATGACATCAATGATATTATATCGTTAGTAACAAATCAAAAGAACGTAACTTTATTATTTATATCTAGTGAAGATGTGTACAATTTAGAATATTTTAGTGATGGGGTTAAAGTTTATGAAAGTGCTAGTTTAGATAATAATACTTCAATTGGTAAGCTGATAGTTAGTTCTACTAGCATTAATTTAGCTAGATTAGGGCTTAAATATAAAGATAAAAAAAGAGAATTATTCTATGAAGAATTAGATGGGCTTTTAGATCTTGTTAAAAATCAAATGTTACTAATTTTTGAAAATATAGGAAATAAATTAAAAAATAATTATCAAATATTATTTAATGGGAATGTTTATGATGATGAAAAACTTGATGGTAATCAAAAAATAAGAAAAGTTATTAAAAGCTGTTCTTTAAATATTGGAGTTATAGGTCTTTGGGAATGTGCTAGTTTGTTAGAATCTGATGCTTTAAAAAGAGAAAAGTTAATAATGCAGATTTTAAAAGCTATGAATCAAAAATGTAAACTATATACAGAAGAATCAAAAATCAAATTTACATTGTTTGAACCATCTACAGTTAGTTCGAGAAAATATTTAATGGGAATTGATAAGTCAATTTATGGTGTATGTAAAAATATTACAGATAAAAAATATTATGATAGGTTAGATGATCATATTAAAGATATTACTAAATTTAAAGATTATACAAAGTTATTTAATGGAGGAATTCTTTATAATGTGGCGCTTCCTAGTAATATTTCTAATAAGAAATTAATGGAGTTAATTAAAGAGATGCAAAAGGAAAAAGTGGGATTAGTTAAATTAAGGGTTGGTAAATCATGAATATAAGTGGTTTTGAAAAGTTAACACTTTTAGATTATCCAGGAGGAAAGGTAGCTGCTATAGTTTTTACACAGGGTTGTAATTTTAAATGTAGTTATTGCCAGAATTCAGGCTTACTAAAGTTTAATAATGATAATTTAATTAGTGAAGATGAAGTTTTATCATATTTGCAAAAACGTAAAAATATGCTTGATGGAATTGTTATAAGTGGCGGAGAGCCAACTTTACAAAAAGGACTAACTACTTTTATTAAAAAAGTTAAGAGTTTAGGATTATTAGTTAAATTAGATACTAATGGAAGTAATCCGGATATTTTAAAATATTTATTGGATAATAAGCTTATTGATTATGTAGCAATGGATATTAAAGATGATTTTACTAAATATGAAAATATAACGATGTGTAAAGTAAATTATGATAATATCAAAAGAAGTATTAGCTTGCTTTTAAATAGTCATATTGAATATGAATTTAGAACAACAATTATGAAAAATATTCATAGTATTGATGATATTAGACATATTGCTGGTTTGATTGGTCTTAAACCAAAGTATTATTTACAGAATTTTAGGGATAGTGAAGGAGTTTTAGATAAATCTCTTAGATCTTTTTCTAAAGAGGAACTTAAAAATTGGCAAAGAATATTAGATACAGAATTTCCTAATCTGATGATTAGAGGATTATAAATTTATACAAGAAAGTGGGAGGAAAATATGTATAAAGTAAGAAAAAGGGATGGTAAGGTTGTTGCATTTGATTTAAATAAGATTGGAGATGCAATCAAAAAAGCATTTGAAGCTGAAGAAACACCAATTGATGATAGTGTTATTGATTTTTTAACATTAAAAGTTACAGCTGATTTTGCGGACAATGTTAAAAATAATATAATTGGAGTAGAAGATATTCAAGATAGTGTAGAAAGAGTTTTAATTAAGGCTGATTATACTGATGTTGCAAAAGCGTATATTTTATATCGTAAGTTACATGAAAAACAAAGAGCAATGTCTTCTACATTATTAGATTATAAAAACGTTGTTAATAGTTATATAAATGTTACAGATTGGAGAGTAAAAGAAAATTCAACAGTTACTTATTCAGTTGGAGGACTTATTTTAAGTAATTCTGGCGCTATTACAGCAAATTACTGGCTTTCTGAAGTTTATGATGAAGAAATTAGTAAGGCACATAAAAATTGTGATATTCATATTCATGATTTATCTATGTTAACAGGGTATTGTGCAGGTTGGAGTTTAAAACAATTAATTAAGGAAGGCTTAGGAGGCGTTCCTGGTAAAATAACTAGTAGTCCAGCTAAACATTTATCTACACTTTGCAATCAAATGGTTAACTTTTTAGGTATTATGCAAAATGAATGGGCAGGAGCACAAGCATTTTCTTCTTTTGATACATATTTGGCACCTTTTGTAAAAAAAGATAATTTAACTTTTAAAGAAGTTAAACAATGTATTCAATCATTTGTATATGGAGTTAACACACCATCTAGATGGGGAACACAAGCACCATTTACTAACATTACACTTGATTGGGTAGTACCAAATGATTTAGCAGAACTTAATGCTTTAATTGGTGGGGAAGAACAAGATTTCAAGTACAAAGATTGTCAAAAAGAAATGGATATGGTAAATAAAGCATTTATTGAGATTATGATTGAGGGCGATGCGAATGGTAGAGGATTCCAATATCCAATTCCTACATATTCAATTACGAAAAATTTTGACTGGTCAGAGACAGAGAATAATAAATTATTATTTGAAATGACAGCTAAATATGGAACTCCTTACTTTTCAAATTATATTAACAGTGATATGGAACCTTCTGATGTAAGAAGTATGTGCTGCCGTTTAAGACTTGATTTAAGAGAATTAAGAAAGAAATCTGGTGGATATTTTGGTTCAGGAGAATCAACAGGATCAGTTGGGGTAGTAACTATTAATATGCCGAGAATTGCTTATTTATCAGCAAATGAAAAAGAGTTCTATGAAAGATTAGAAAAACTAATGAATATTTCAGCTAGAAGTTTAAAAGTAAAAAGAAATGTTATTACTAAATTATTAGAAGAAGGATTATATCCATATACAAAAAGATATCTAGGCTCATTTAATAATCACTTTAGTACGATTGGTTTAGTTGGTATGAATGAGGCATGTCTAAATGCTAAATGGTTAAAAGAAGATTTAACTCATGAAAAAGCACAAAAATTTACTAAAGATGTTTTAAATTTTATGAGAGAAAAATTATCTGATTATCAAGAAGAATATGGTGATTTATATAATTTAGAAGCAACTCCAGCAGAAAGCACTTCATATCGTTTGGCTAAGAAAGATAAAGAATTGTATCCAGATATAATTACAGCATCTGATGATGAAACACCATATTATACTAATAGTTCTCATTTACCAGTTGGTTATACGGCTGATATATTTGAAGCATTGGATATTCAAGATGAACTTCAAACATTATATACATCTGGAACAGTATTTCATGCTTTTCTAGGTGAAAGATTAGAAGACTGGAAAGCAGCTGCTAATTTAGTAAGAAAGATTGCAGAAAATTATCGTCTTCCATATTATACAATGAGTCCAACATATTCTATTTGTAAGAAACATGGTTATATAAGTGGGGAAGAGTGGAAATGCCCAACTTGTGGAGAAGAAACGGAAGTTTATTCTAGAATTACAGGATATTATAGACCAGTAAAGAACTGGAATGATGGTAAGAGTAAAGAATATAAAATGCGTAAAGAATATGATTTAAATGTTTCTGCTAAACATGAATCTCACTGCAAATGTGAAGATGATGTTTGCAAATGTGAAAATTTATCTTGTGAACTTAAAGATGGTATTTACTTATTTGGAACAAAAACTTGTCCAAACTGCTCAATGGCAAAAAAATTATTAGAAAAGAAAAAAGTAAAATATGAATTTATTGATGCGGAAGAAAATGCCGAACTTACTAAATCTTTAGAAGTTAAACAAGCACCAACTCTAGTAGTTATCAAGGGTGGTAAGGCAGAAACCATTGCCAATTTATCAAATATTAAGAAATACATAGAAGAGTTAAAATAAAAATGTATGACTGTATAATAATAGGTGGAGGGCCTGCAGGACTTACTGCAGGCATTTACCTTGCTAGAGCAAATAAAAAAATTCTTATTTTAGAAAAAGAGAGTATTGGAGGACAAATTGCATCAAGTCCTTTGGTACAAAATTATCCAGGATTTGTTTCAATTACGGGAGCAGAACTGGCTAATAATTTATATGAGCAAATTGAAAAACTTAATGTTCCATTAGAACTTGAAGAAGTTTTGAAAATAGAAGATGGTAAGGAAATAAAAAAAATAATAACTGATTATAATACTTATGAATGTAAATCAGTTATTATTGCGACAGGGGCTAAGTATAAATTATTAGGCCTAGAAAATGAAATTGATTTAATTGGTAAAGGAATTCATTTTTGCGTAAGTTGTGATGGAGCTTTTTATAAAAATAAAGATGTTGCCGTAATTGGTGGAGGAAATACAGCAGTTACAAACGCAATATATTTAGCGAATATCTGTCATAAAGTTTATTTGGTATGCCGAAAAGATACATTTAAATGCGAAGATGAACTTATTAGGGAAGCAAGTAGTTTAGAAAATATTGAAATTATTTATAAGTCAAATGTTAAAAGAATTAATGGTAAAGATGAACTGGAAAGTATTGATTTAATAAATGAAAAGAATGAAGAACGAAACCTTGTAGTTTCAGCAATGTTTGTATCAATTGGATTAAATGCTCAAAGTGAACTTGCTAATAATTTACTTACTTTAAATGAAGATAAATATATTATTACGAATGAATGTAACACTAATGTTCCAGGTATATTTGTGGCTGGTGATGTTAGAGAAAAAACAGTAAGACAACTAGCGACAGCAGTAAATGATGGAGCAATCGCGGCTACCTGTGCAATTAACTATTTAAAAAATGTAAATAAGTAAAATAAAAAGCAGCAGATTATGAGAAGTTCTGCTGTTTTTTGGGTTTTATTTCGTCAATAAAATCTTTCGTTTCCTTTTTCTTTTTAAAATTAATATAGCCTGTTTTTAAATTAAATATATCTTTTCCGTAAGCAAAGCCAATACCTCTTCTATAAGTTTTAGATGTCGCTCCATAATATAGGTAATATTTGCCATCTTCATAAATAAAGGAACTACGGTATATACCTTTATTATCCCAGTTTCTAGTTTTAGTTTCTGGTTTTAGTACAACTTTAACTTTATCCCAAACAATGCCATCATTAGATTTAGTATAATATAAATTCATATCATTATAGTTTTTCCATTTATCATAAGCAACGACAAGCATTTCATATCCTTTTTCGGTTTTTATAACATCTAAGTGCCAAGTTTTTAAACTGGTTGGGTACTCTAAAAAGATTCTTTCGGAGTCTATCCAATTATCACCGTCAGCTGATGAAGCATAAGTTAATCTATTTTTTACATCAACATACCACATTTTATACATGTGATCTTCATAGATGATGGCAGGACTAATATAATCTTTTTGATGTCTATTTTCAATTACAATAACTTCTTTTTTAGGAGTCCAGTTAATTCCATCAGTAGTATCACGGCGATAAATAATTACTTTATCAAAATCAACTAAGCGCCAGTAAATAGATAGGGTATTAGTATCATCGTTATAAACAATATGCGCATCAGAATTGTATCTTTTTCTAGGAATTCCATCGGTTTCATCAAGAGGATTAATAAGTCCTTTAGGCGTTTTCCAATTTATTAAATCATTACTAACGGCAATATGAGGATTTTCTTTTCGGGAATTTCCTTTAGGGTAGGGAGTGTAACTCATCCAATATTTATAACCATTCCATTTTTCTTTAAAAGCAATTACTTTAGGATGAAAAGCTTCATTATCTCCGTAAGCACTAATTATTTCTAATTTATAATTACTTTGTTCTTTTGATAAATAAACTAATAAAATGGAAACAATTATTATTCCTAAAATAGTTAATAAATCACTTTTCTTTAAATTTCCGCGTTTTTTCCCCATAATAACACCCTTAATCAGTAAAGTATTATATCATATTTAATTAAATAGTAAAGATGTTTGCAGGTGTTTTGTAGTATTTAAAAACTCAAACAATGAAAGTCTGAGTCTGATATCAATATGGTGTCTCTAGGCGGATTCGAACTGCCGGCCTACCCCTTAGGAGGGGGTCGCTCTATCCAGCTGAGCTATAGAGACATGTACTTATTAAGTATAACATATTTTTTGCTATTTTTTTCAGACTTTTGTTGTGATATAATTCTTTTTGAAAGAGGAAGTATAAATGAAAAAAGAAAATAGTAAAGAAATTGGTAAAAATATAAATAAAGAAGTTATAAAAGATAAAGATAAAATTAAAAATTTTGCGATGGAATTTAAAACATTTATTTCCAAAGGTAACGTTGTTGATATGGCAGTAGGTGTTATTATCGGTAGTGCTTTTGGAAAGATCGTAACAAGTTTAGTAAATGATATATTTATGCCTTTAATTGGAATTATTATTGGTGGAGTAGATTTTACGAACTTAACATTAAAAGTAAAAGATGCTAGTATAAACTATGGAATGTTTATTCAAAATATTATTGATTTTTTAATAGTGGCTTTTTGCATTTTTGTATTTGTTAAAATTTTAAATAAATTAAGTTTTAAGAAAAAAGAAGCTCCATGTGAAAAAGAAGCGCCTAAAAAGGATGAAAATACATTATTATTAGAAGAAATAAGAGATATTTTAAAAAGTCAAAATAAAAGATAGTCTCTTTTTTTTAAATGGGTAATATGTTAAAATAAGATATACTGGAGATGGTAAAAATGAGAGAACCATTATTTTATAAAATTATTAGGCCTCTTTTATATGTTTGGTTTAAATTAAAAATAAATCCAACAGTTATAGGTAAAGAAAATATTCCAATTAAAGGAAGATGTGTTCTAGCTGGAAATCATACGAATAACTTAGATTGTTTTTCTTTAGGGTATGGGACAAAAAGATGTGTAAGATTTGTTGCCAAAGATGAACTTGCTAAAGGAGTAAAGGGAATCTTTTTCAAAATGATGGGTATTGTTCCTGTAAACAGAAAAATTCATGATAAAAGTGTAATACCAACTTGTGTTAAATATTTAAATAAAGAAGCAATAATGGGAATCTTTCCGGAAGGAACAATTAATAGAACTAAAGATATAATTATGCCTTTTAAAAAAGGTGCTGTAGTAATGGCTATAAAGACAAATTCACCTATTGTTCCTTTTGCTATAAATGGGAAGTATAAAAAGAATGAACTTAAAATAATATTTGGTAAGCCTTATTATCCTAAAACAGAGGATGCAGAAAAGGAAATAGAAATTTTGGAAGATAAAGTTATTGATTTAATTAAAAGGTTAGGTGAAAAATAAGATGAATTTTATTAAGAAAATAATAAATAAAAAAGAAGAAGAAGATAAAGAACCTTATTTAGATATGTATGGAAATGTTCCTATTCACTTAGATTATCCAGATATTTCTATGCATGAGATGCTTTATAATGCGGTAGTGAAGTATCCTCATCATGATGCGATTGAGTATTTTGGAAAAATTCTATCTTATAAGAAATTTTATGAAAAAGTTGAAAAAGCAGCAAAATCTTTAAAGGAAATTGGGGTTAATAAAGGAGACAGAGTAACGATATGTATGCCTAATACTCCAGAAGCCATAATTCTTTTTTATGCTATTAATATGGTTGGAGCGGTTGCTTCTATGATTCATCCACTTTCAAGTGTAAATGAAGTGGAGTTTTATATGGATGCTGCTAGTAGTAAATATATTTTAACTCTTAGTATGTTTGCTGATAAAGTAATTGAAGCCGCCAAAAAGGTAAATGCCAAAAAGATAATAATTGCTGAAGTATCTGATGGAATGTATGGCTTAATGAGAAGTGCTTTAAGTATTTATGAAAAAGCACGTAATTATATTAGCAAAAAGGAAGTTAATAATATTATTTATGATGATGTAGTAATTAAATGGACAGACTTTTTTGAACTTGGTAATAGTTATAAAGGTGAATATAAAGTTAAGGGTAAAGGTAATGATGAAGCTGTTATTTTATATAGTGGTGGTACAACTGGTAAACCTAAGGGAGTTAGATTATCTAATTTAAATTTTAACGCATTAGGAATGCAGTCATTTTTAATGGCGGGAGCTAAAGCAGGTAAGTCAGTACTTGTGATACTTCCAATATTTCATGGGTTTGGCCTAGGGGTAAGTGTTCATACTGAACTTATAAATGGGATGAAGTGTGTTTTAATTCCTCAGTTTAAACCATCTGATTTGGCTAAATTAATTAAGAGATATAAACCATTCTTTTAAACAGGGGTACCAACGATGTATGCAGCATTAATTCAAAATAAAGATAATTCTAATTATTTAAAATGTGTTCATAATTGTATATGTGGTGGAGATACTTTACAACCAGAATTAAGAGAAAGAGTAAATAATTATTTAAGTGAGCATGGTTCTAATGCCCAGATAAGAGTTGGTTATGGTTTAACAGAAAGCACAGCAGCCTGTGTTTTAACGCCTAATTATTATTTTAAAATGGGAGCCATTGGCATTCCATTTCCGGATACAGATGTCCAAATTATCAAACCAGAAGGAGTACGAGAATTAAGACATAATAGAACGGGAGAGATTTGTATAAGTGGTCCAACAGTAATGTTAGGTTATTTAAATGAACCAGAAGAAACGGCAAATACTTTAAAATTACATCCAGATGGGAAAATTTGGCTTCACACAGGAGATTTAGGATTTAAAGATAGTAATGGGTTAGTATTTTTCAAATCTCGTTTAAAGAGAATGATAGTAACAAGTGGATATAATATTTATCCAACATATATGGAAAAAATAATTATTGAACATCCAGCAATTGAAAACTGTGTAGTAGTTGGTATTCCGCATCCATATAAAAAACAAGTTCCTGTAGCGTGCATTGTTTTAAAGGATGACTTTGAAGAAAGTGATGAACTTATTAATGATATAAAGGCATACTGCGCTAAAAGTATTGCTAAGTATGCAATGCCTTATAGATATGAGTTTATTAAATCAATACCTAAAACAATAATTGGCAAAGTTAATTTTAAAAAACTAGAAGAAGAATGTACTAGAAAGTATGGTAAAAAGTGAAAAAGGAAGAACATAAAGTAGGTTATAGTTTTTTTAAGGTGGTACTAGGTGGAGCATTTAAATTATATTATAGACCGAAAGTTTTTAATAAAGAGGTTGTACCTAGTGAGGGACCTATAATAATATGCTCAAATCATATGCATTTGTTTGATCAAAATTTAGCGTGCATCTCAATAAAGAGAATGCTTCATTATATGGCTAAAGATGAACATTTAAATGGAAAATTTGGCTGGTTTTTTAAGTTATCTGGTTGTATTGGAGTTAATAGAAGTATCCATGATCAAGAGGCTAAAGATCATGCAATGGAAGTATTAAATAATAATTATGCTTTAGGTTTGTTTCCAGAAGGAACAAGAAATCAATTAGTAGGTAAAGATGAAATTAAAAAAAGAATTTTTGATACTTATTATAAAGATGATTTAAGTTATGAAGAATTTAATGAAATAATAAAAACAAATATGGTGGCTGTTTCGGAGATAAATTTATTAGAAAAATTGTTAAATGATAAAGTTATTTCAAAAAAAGAATTTAAAGATTATGCTTTAGATAGTGCAAAGAGTATAGAAAAATTATATGATGATAAGAAAATATCTTATGATGATTATGTTAATTCTTTCTTTTTGCCATTTAAGTTTGGAGCAGTATCTATGGCTCAGAAAACAGGTGCTACGATTGTACCTGTAGTTGTAACAGGAAAATATACATTTAAAAATAATCATCTAAATGCTAGATTTGGAAATCCTTTTAAAGTATCAAAAGAAATGAATTTGGAAGATGCTAATAAGAAACTTTTTGATGAAATGGTAAGATTAAAGTTAGAAGGACTTTCAGATATTAGAAAAGGAAGGGTATAATTGATTATTTTAGATGGAAAAAAATTACGTGATAAAAAACTTTTAGAGTTAAAAGAAAAAATAAAAGGGCTTCCTTTAGTGCTTGCGGTAATTCAAGTTGGGGATGATGAAGCAACTAATATTTATGTAAAACAGAAAAAAATAAAATGTGAAGAATTAGGCATAACTTTTAATTATGTAAAGTTACCAAGTGAAGTAAGTGAAGAAGAAGTTAGTTTAATTATCGATAAACTTAATCATGATGAAACAACGGGAATTTTATTACAGCTTCCACTTCCAGAACATTTAAATGAACGCAAACTTTTAAATATGATAGATTATAAAAAAGATATCGATGGTTTAACGGATATTTCTGCGAGTCGTTATTATCATAATGAAGAAGGAATAAGACCTTGTACACCAGAAGGTATTTTGGCTCTTTTTAAAGAATATAACATTTCCTTAGATGGGAAAGATGTTACTATAGTCGGAAGATCTGATTTATTAGGTAAACCACTTTATTCCATGCTACTTAATTTAAATGCTACCGTTACAGTGTGTCATAAAAAAACGAAAGATTTAAAGAAATTTACAAAGATGGCGGACATTATCATTTCAACAACTGGAGTTCCTAATTTAATTACTGAAGATATGGTAAAAGATGGTGCCATAGTTATTGATGCGGGAATAACTCGTTTAAATGGTAAAGTAGTTGGTGATGTAGATTTTGAAAATGTTAGTAAGAAATGTTCTTACATTACTCCTGTACCAGGGGGATGCGGACCGGTTACGATTTCAGCTTTGATGGAAAACATATATAAGGCATATAATCTTTCTTTAAAAAATTAATATAAAATTCATAAAAAAATCACACAATTTTCATAATTCAATTTTATAATGAAGACATGAAAGGTTGTGATAAATGTATCTTAAATAAAAAATGTGAATATTAATATATAATACTTTTTCAAACAATATAATTAAAAGAATACTCAAAACTCAGTTTACTCTATTCAAACTGAGTTTTTTATTATATAATGGATATAGATTTGCTGATTTAGTTTAGTGGTAGAACAGAAGCATGGTAAGCTTCAGAGGACTGTTCAATTCAGTCATTCAGCACCAGATTGATAAGAAACTCGAAATTTTCGAGTAAATATTAAAGGAATACTTAATATCGCATGTTGAGTGTTGCCGATTTAATCAGTTCCACCTAAATCATTGCTGAGTACGGTGGATTTCTTTTATATTAATACTATAAATAGTAAGAGAAAGATAATTAATACTAGAGATAGAATTAAAAAATCTTTCTTGTTCATAGAAAAGTAGTGACACGTTTTATTTGTAAACAATGAAAGCGACAATAGGCTTTTTTATTTTCATTATGAAGTTTTGAAAATAAAAACATAATTTTGCTTGGTTATCACCATCTATAATATCAGCAATTATATTTCCAGATTGTGTTCCATTCCAACTGTTAAAAATAAAGTTATTGGATATGATAATTTATTTTATTACACAGTTAAATAATTTAAAATTAAAAAATTTTAAAGAAGATTAGAAGATTAAATTTTAGTCTTCTTTTTTTATTTTTAAGTATTTTAATTATGAGATAAATCATAAAATATTATAGTGGCCCATAATTATTTAAAATTTTAGGCTAATTTTGCAAAATTTAATTGACAAAATTATTAAAACTGTTTATTATAAACAACTATCAGACACATTATATGCTCAAAAATAATTAGGTATTAGTAGTAAATCTTAAAAGTTAGGAGAATCTTATGGAAAAACAAGAGTTAAAAAAAATTAAACGTAAAGAACTCTTAGAATTAATGCTTGCGCAAGCAAAACGAATAAAAGAACTAGAAGATGAACTTGTAAAGGTAAAAAAAGAATTAAAATCAAAAAAGATTAAAATTCAAGAATCTGGTTCTATTGCGGAAGCAGCTTTAAAACTTAATCATTTATTTGAGGATGCTGAAGATGCTATAAAGCAATATACAGAAAATGTTAAAGATAACTGTAAAGAATTAGAAGAAAAAACCAAACAAGAAGCCGTTTTAAAGAAAGAAGAATTTATAGAACAGACGAAAAAAGTTTGCGAAAAAATGGTTAAGGAAACAGAAGAAAAATGTCAAAAGTTGATTAAGGAAACAACCGATAAAAATAAGGATAAAGCAAAGAAAACAAAAAGTGGAACTAAGGTTAGCATTAAGGTAAAAGCAAAGTCTAAAAAAACAACTAATAAAGGTAAATAATTATGAAAAAGATAGGTAAGAAAAAAGAAGAAAAGAAAATTTCTTTTAAAGATATATCTATTGATGATTTAGAAAAAGAAATATTTAGAGAAAAATATGTTCATAGTTATTCAAGAATTTTAAAAAGTACAATATATATTTTAATTATTATAATAGCGGTCTCTTCAATCTTTGCAACAATATTAATGCCAGTAGTAGAAGTTACAAATTCAAGTATGAAACCATTATTAAATGATGGAGAAATTATATTGACAATCAAAAATGCTTCTTTAAAGCAAGGTGATTTAGTAGCATTTTATCATGGCAACAAAATTCTTATAAAAAGAGTTATTGGAGTAGCTGGCGATGTAGTCAATATTGATATTCAAGGTAATGTTTATGTTAATGGTAAATTATTAAAAGAAGATTATGTTAAAGAACTTAAAAAGGGAGATGTTAGTGTAAACTTTCCTATGCAAGTAAACGATGGAAGTGTATTTGTTCTTAGTGATGAAAGAGACAATTTAATAGATTCAAGAATGGATGAAATAGGTTGTGTAAAAAAAGATGATGTTATTGGTAAAGTATTCTTTAGAATTTGGCCAATAAAACAATTAGGAAGTATTTAGGGGTTATTTAATTTCAGGGAGGTTTTATGAAAATATTAAAAAAACTTTTAGGATTAATTTTAGCTTTTATAATAACATTTAATCCAATATTAAGTGTTTGGGCGGCTCGTAATGATCAGCAAATTGTAAGCGATGGTGGGACTACTAGTGGCGATAAGGTAGGAATTAGTAAAACAATTGCGTCAAGTGAATTAGAAAATTATTTTGATATAACACTTAAAGTTCGAACACAAGAAGAAGCAAAAGAACAGGATGTATCAATTGTAATTGTTATGGATATTTCTAATACAATGAATGAAAATGTAAA
>CAKOOC010000020.1 GCA_934098375.1 uncultured Bacilli bacterium | reverse complement strand
ATTTTATATGATATGCTTTCACTCATTAATTCGTTTTTTATATCACTTATATATAAATTATAATAAACATCTATACTACTTTTATTTTTAACTGTAAATGTCTTTGTATCACTCCACCCTGGAAATATACCTTCTCCATTTATTTGATTAATTCCTTCTTTAAATTCTAATTCCAAATTAGCAGCTTCTCCAGCCATAGTTGATGCACTTTCATTATTATTTACTTTAGATACAAAATAAGCATAAGAAACACCACTTAACATTAAAATGAAACCGATTAAAGAAAAAACCACCTTATAAATTTTATTTTTGTTATTTATATAATTCATGTTTACCACCCGATATTTTCTACATAATTATATAAATAACCCCCCCCTGTCAAGTTAATGTTGTATATGTAAAAAGTCTATGGTATTAACCGGCAGTTTCATCTTAAAAAGTATCTATTTATCCAAACAAAAAATCATGCAACTTTTTGCACAATTTTTTATATATCATGTCTTGCCAAAATTTCTGAAGGCGTTCTAGAAACAACTTTATAAACTGGAATTAATCCAACTATTATATTAAATGCAAAACAAATTAATATCGATAAGCCAATTGTTTGGTAATTAATTATAACCATACTACCTAAGATTTTAACCTTACTAACATTCCATAAAATATATCCCATTAATGCAATTCCTGCTAATGAAGCCGTTAACGTTATTGCTAAAATTTCTCCTAAGAACATTTTATAAATGTCACTTTTTTTAACACCTATCGCACGGTAAATACCTACTTCTTTAATTCTAGATAAAAACGAAGAACGAATCATTAAATATATTTCAAATAAACTAATACCAATAATTATACTCGAAAATATTAAAACACTTTTAACACTATCTTGATTTTCTTTAATATAATTATCTTTTGCAACTTTATAACTATCTTTCGCATTAAAACCTAATTCTTTAAGTTCTTCTGTTGTCTCTTCTTTAGTAGATGATATTACCATCAATTTTTTACTTTTATTTATAAAGACATTTCTAAGTAAATCTTCTGTCCCTAAAAATACATTTTCACTATCAATATCAGCAGAATAATAACCAACTACCTTTATTTTCTCACCGTTAATTTTCGTATTAAGTTTTTCATTAAGTGCATAAAAATCTTTAGATTTATAATTAACTAAAACTTCATTATCAGCCGTAGGATATCTACCTTTTTCTAACTTATAATCATATGCATTTAAAGAACCAAACCTATTTTGATCATCCATCACACGACTAAAAGCCATATCTAACATAATATCTTTATTTACATAAATACTAGGACTTTTTAAATCACATATTCCTACTAGTTTATATTCTAAATTAGTATTATCTAGTTTTAACATATGCCCAATAAGTTTACTTCTATCACTTAAACCTGCTTGTTTAGCACTACCCATCTCACTATATAAATAATTTAAAGTCATCGTATCAACGACAATTTCATCTTTTTCTTTTGGCATTTGTCCATATATTAAATCATCATCACTAATAAGACTTATATCTGCTAAAGAACCATTAAATGATTCATTTGCTCTATTATAATTTTGTAAATATGTATTATAAGAAATCATTAACGAAACAATGCTATCTCCCGGTAAAACATATTTAATATTTTCTAAAGAACTTATTTTATTATAAACATCATTTGTAACACTAATCATATTTACTTCAATATAATTTTTATTAACTGTCATAAAATCTTCATCTTTTACTGTATTGACCGCAAAAATTCTAGCCACACTAAACAATATAAACATACTAGCAGCCATATATCCTAAAAGTAAGAATTTCTTAATTAATGAATAATTCGTAATCTTTTTAAACCCAGATATTATAACTGTAAAGATATTATTAATACTTGCATATCTCTTTTTATAGTTTTCATTGATAATATTTTCAAAAGCAAAGTTCTTAAGGGCTGCATCTTGATGTTTTATCTCTTCATAATGTTCATTTATTAGTTTTATATTTGAGTTTTCATCAACTACTTCAATATTTTCTTTACCCTTACTTTCAATATAAATGGTATTATTAACTACTGCAATTGTTATATCTAGTTTCTTAGCGTCTTGTAGATACAAAAATATATTTCCTAATTTGCTTTCTAATTTTTCCTGTTTATCAAGATCTTTTAAATAAATATTATTTTCTAATCTATAATCTAATGAACCTTCCTTATCATTTATATAGTCTTTTTTAATCGTGCCATCTTCTACTTCTAAAATTCTATCTGCATAAAACTTAGCAAGCTTTTCTTCATGAGTAACTAAAATGACTAACTTTTTCTCACTTATACTTTTAATAATATTCATTATTTCTAAAGTATTTTTAGCATCTAAATTACCAGTTGGTTCATCCGCTAAAATGATATCCGGATTTTTAACTAAGGCTCTCGCAATCGCTACTCTTTGTCTTTCTCCTCCTGAAAGCATTGATGCAAGTCTATATCTAAAACGATAAATGTTTAGACTAGTAAGTATATAATCAACTCTTTTTTTAATTTCTTTTTTATCTTTTAAGCCAATCATTTTAAGTACTAATGCCACATTATCATAAACGCTCATCGTATCAACTAATTTATAGTCTTGAAAAATATAACCAATATTCAAATTACGTATCTTATCAATTTGGTAAGCACTTCTTTTTGTAATTCTTTCATTATTTATATAAATCTTACCTGATTTAACGTCATCTAAACCACCAATAACATTTAGTAAAGTTGTTTTACCTGAGCCACTTGCTCCTAGTAATGCTACTAAACCTTTATTATCAAGTTTTAAACTAACATTATTAATAACATGAATTTCATTCTTTTTACGTCTATTAAAGTATTTGTTAACTTTTTCTAACTGTATCATTATAATGCCTCCTTATTAAATGTAGTAATCGCACTTTGCTTAAATAAATATTTAGTAAATCTTACTTGGATTAAATAAGTCATAAATAAAATTAATAAATACATTAAAACATAATCAGATATTTTCATAAATGAAAGCGTTTCTTTTAAACCACTAAATAGAATAACATCTTTTTCTATTAGAATAACTAAAGTTATAACCATAATAAACGCTATATTAAAGATGGTAAATAACTCCATAAATAGTAAATTTTTAGATAACTTTTTACTTGCTCCTAAAATTCTTAAGGTAGAAAAATATGTATGACGACTCTTTAGTATTATCTTAATTATTAAATAAGAAATAAAGAACATTACAATTAATAAAACAATAGTCACAATAACATTAACGATATTTAAGAAATATACAAAGTTAGCAGAACCATTTTCCAGCATTTCTACTACTGGATAAACATTATAGCCCGCATCTTCTAAAGTTTTTTTTGTTTCATCTATTTTTTTAATATCTTTAACAAATACACTACTTTGATAATTATCTTCTTTAATTATTTTTTTATAATCATTAGGATTCAAAAAGATATACGCATTATCATATTCATCATAAATTTTTCCTGTTATATTTTTTAAATTATTCTTAGTTAAAACTTTACTTACCTTTAAATCTAATTCACTATTATAATATAGATTATTGTAAATTATTTTTACAATATTATTTAAAGCATTACCGTACTTAGCATAGCTATTAAGAGCCTCAGTTGCATAAATATATCCTTCTTTAACTTCATTTAGCGGCTCAATTCCAAAGAAAACAGATGTACCATTAATAACTTCTCTAACTATTCCATAACTCTTTAAAATTTGCTCATTAACGCTTTTAACTAAGTTTTCTGTACCATATATTTTCACATTATCAAAATTATATTCATCATTATTAACATCAGCAATTTTTATTCCTACGACTTTTAATTTAGATTTAACTAAATTACCATAATTTAAGGCTAAATCATAATTAACTCCTAATAATGACTGTGGTGTTTTAAGATAGTAATTATCTTCACTACCTACTATTACAATTTCATCATCATTTTGGGGCATCACTCCATAATCTAAATCAAGTGGTTTATCTACACTAAGTAAGCTTCCAGAAAAATAAGTAGTTTTACTATAAATATTAATAACTGAATCAAGTTCTAAATCATTCTTAACTACATAGTTAACGTTAGATAAATTTTTTATAAAATCATAGTCTTCATTAGTAATAATGCTTTTATCCTTTTTAGAAATTATTACTCTTTCTTTTTCTCTATTTTCTAAAAATGAATTATAACCCGTTATTCCCGCTTTAAATTTGCTTTGCTTAAATGAAGAAGTTTCACTTACAATCGCTATAATCATAAATAGAAAAACAGCGAGTAAAAGTAAAAACTTCGGAATAATATTAAATGTGTTTCTTAAAGCAATTCTAAATTGATTTGCCAAAGTTATATTTTTATTATTATTATTTATCTTTAAATCTTTATTCTCATCTACTTTTTTAATTACTTTATCCTCAGTAATCTTTCCATCAAACATCGTAATTTTTCTTGTCGCATATTTTTCTAAATCTTCATAATTATGCGTTACTACAATTACCAATTTATCTTTAGATAATTCACTTAATGTTTTAAGAACACTTTCTGATGATCTCTTATCTAAATTTCCTGTTGGTTCATCAGCAATAATAATTGGTGTATTTTGGGCAAGTGCTCTCGCAATCGCCACTCTTTGTTTTTGCCCTCCAGAAAGTTTAGATACTTTAGTATTACGATATTTATATAAATCTACTGATTTTATAAGGTCAAGTACTTTCTTTTTTACATTTTTTCTTTTATGACCATTTAAAAGCAAAATAAGTTCAACATTTTGATATACCGTATAACTATTTACCAAATTAAAATTTTGAAAAATATTACTTATATATTCTTTACGATATTTTTCATAATCTTCTTCACTATAATGACTAGTTTCCTTGCCATTAATATACATTTCTCCTTCTTCATAAGAGTCAAGTCCACTTATTACATTTAAAAGCGTACTTTTACCAGAACCAGACTCCCCTGTTATAACAACAAATTCCCCCATTTTAAATTCCACACTAAGTTTACTAAAACCTCTAGTTATCATCCCATTTTTATAGTAATACTTAGCCACATCTTTAAGTCTTATCATAAAGTCCTCCAATTAAGATTATTATATAATATTTAAAAAAATAAACAAGCAAATGTGCTTATTTATTGTAAAGTATTTATTTAATTAACATCGCATCGCCAAAACTAAAAAATCTATATTTATTTGCTACTGCAACATTGTAAGCATTTAAAATATATTCTTTTTTAGAAAAAGCCGAAACTAACATAACTAAAGTGCTTTTTGGTAAATGAAAATTCGTAATTAGTTTATCAACTGCTTTAAATTCAAAACCGGGATAAATAAAGATGTTGGTATCTCCACTTATTGGGACAAATTTTTCATAATTTTGTCTTATCGTTTCTAAAGTACGTACACTCGTAGTACCTACTGCTACAATCGCTCCCCCTGCTGCTTTAACTTCATTTAAAGTATCAGCTGCTTCCTTAGTCATTATATAATGCTCTGTGTGCATCACATGCTTTGTCACATCATCTACGGTAACGGGTCTAAATGTCCCCAGTCCTACATGTAAAGTAATGTGTACTATTTTTACCCCTTTTTCAGAAATTTTCTCTAATAATTCGGGAGTAAAATGAAGTCCAGCTGTTGGTGCTGCCGCTGATCCATATTCTCTAGCGTATACTGTTTGATATCTCTGCTGATCATCAAGTTTTTCATGAATATATGGAGGAAGGGGCATCGTCCCTAATTTATCAAGTATTTCCATTAAAATACCTTCATAAATAAGTTCTACAACTGTTATTCCTTCTTCCTTCACTTCTTTAACTCTTGCTTTTAAAAGTCCATCCCCAAAAGTAATAACCGTTCCTAACTTTAAACGCTTTTGGGGTTTTGCTAAACATTCCCAAGTATCACCATTGATATCTTTAAGAAGTAAAAGTTCAATAACTGCTCCCGTTTCTTCTTTTATTCCAATAATTCTTGCAGGAATTACCTTAGTATCATTTATAACTAAAGCATCCCCCTTATTTAAATAATCAATCACATCATAAAAATGTTTATGTTCTAGTTCTCCCGTTTTTCTATCCATAACTAAAAGTTTGGATTCACTTCTATTTTTTAAAGGAACTTGTGCAATTAATTCTTGTGGTAGTTCATAATCAAAATCTTCTGTTTTCATACTTCTCACTCCATACAAGTATTATATATCTTTGCTAATTTTTTTTAAAGAAAAAGTGCCTTAAAAGACACTCTTTATAACATATTTTTAATAATAGTATATAAATCATCATTTATTTCTTCAATTGTTCTAATTTTATCATCTTTCACACAATTTATAACATCATAATTATACATTTCTGCTAGTTCCAAATAAGCTTTCTCTCCTCTTTGTAAATACAAAGCATTACTTTCTACTTCATCCGGTGCTTCACTACGTCCTTTTTTCAAAATAAGGGCATATTCATATGGTAAATACAATAATATTTGCTTATCTGGTCTTGGTAGTTCAATAATATCGTATTCCAAAGTATCAATTTTGTTATACATCTTAATTCTTTCATCTTCGTTTTCTATTAAACCACCGCGGTGTGCCATATTACTTGTTACGTATCGATCAATTAAAACAAGATAACCATCATTTAAATATTTCTTAATAATTGGTAAATTATATCTTCTATCTGCTGCATAAAATAAAGTTGCTGCTAGTGGATCAACATTACCGCCACCTTCAGGAAATAATCCATGTTCCCGATTTAAAAGTTTTTTAGCATACTCCGGTTTTCCCAACAAACATGCTGCTATAATTTCTCCGGTTGGTGTATCATACATAGGAAAAGATAATCTAATTACCTTTTTATTTTCTTTTTCTAAACGCTCCACTAATCTTCTCGTCTGCGTTTCTTTGCCAGAACAATCAGTTCCTTCTACAATTATAAGTTTACCTTTTTTCTTTTTATATACTGTAAATGCATAACTTATATTATTATCATTTAATTTTTCTAAGACTTCTTTATTGTATAATTCTTTATCAAATTTTGGAAAGTATACATCAGCATCTGCTTCCGCATCTATCTCCGTTAAATATAATACACTTGCATATGGTAAAAATTCTTCATATATTTTTGCTCCACCAATTATAAAACACTCCTCACTCGTATTTTTAACATATTTTAATACTTCAGAAGTATCATGCATTATAGTTGCTCCAGGCACCATATAATCTTTATTATTAGTTAGTATAATATGTTTACGGTTTGGTAAAAGTCCTGGCAAAGATTCAAAACATTTTCTTCCCATAATAATTGTTTTACCAGTAGTCATTTTTTTAAAATATTTTAAATCTTCTTTTAAATGCCATATTAAATTATTATCTTTACCTAACTCATTATTTTTACCTATTGCTGCGATTAAAAACAAATTTTCCATCTATTTATTGCGCAATTGGGAATTTAATTGGTCCCATATGCTCATATCCTTCTACTTTAATATCTTTACAATCTTTAGAATTATCAAATTTAAAAAAGTCATTTATTTCTGGATTAATCCATAACTTAGGTGCTGGAATATCTTCATTAGTTTCAAATCTTTGAATTTGCTCTTTTATGCCATCAACCTGATTAACATAAATGTGTGCATCCTTAATGCTCCAATCTAATGTTCCCGGCTTTAACCCTGTAACTTTAGCAATTAAAGATAATAATGTTGCATACTGAGTTACATTAAATGGTAGTCCTAAAGGTACATCACAACTTCTTTGATGAACCCATAAATTTAAATAACCGTCGGTAACATCCCACTCACTTGACCAAACACATGATGGAAGCACTGCTGTATCTAAATAGTCATTTTGCCATAAACTCATTACCATTCGTCGGTCTGTACTATTTTCTTTAATGGTTTTTATTAAATTTTGTGTCATTTGAAATTTATTTACAATATAACCATATGCGGTTCCAATTGTGTGTTCATATCCTTCCGGAAATTTTTTAATAATCTCTTTTTTTACATATCTGCCATTTTCTTTAATATTTTGTATAGCATGCCATGCTCCATCTTCAGCTATTTCCCATTCATCCCAAATATGTACATTTCTTTCTTGTAACCATCTTACATCATTACTTTGAGCCTGATATATCCAAAGCATTTCAAGTATTGCTTGTCTAAAAAATAATTGCTTTGTAGCCAGTACCGGAAATTCTTCTCTTAAATCAAAATGTAAATGATATGCAGGTATTTTTATAGTATTAATTCCTGTTCTATTTTCTACCTCTTTACCTTCATCAAGTATTTTTTTACATAATTTTATATACTCTTTATCCCACTTAGTCATTACTTCACCTATTTATAAATTGGATGTTTTGCTGTAAGTGATAAAACTTCAGCTTTTAATTCTTCTAATTTTTCTTCGTTTTCTCTATTTTCTAAAGCGTTCGCTATAATATGACCAATTTCTGTAAATTCTTCTTCATTAAGTCCTCTAGTAGTCATTGCTGCACTTCCTAATCTTAACCCTGAAGTTTTAAATGGACTTTCAGTTTCATTTGGAATAGTATTTTTATTTGTTGTAATATGTATCTTATCAAGAATTGTTTCCGCTTCTTTTCCGGTAATACCAAATTTTGATTTTACATCAATCATTAATAAATGATTATCCGTTCCCCCAGAAATTACTTTAATACCTTCTTTTTCTAAAGAAACTGCTAAAGCTTTTGCATTTTTTACTACATTTTCAATATAAGTAGAAAATTCTGGTTCCATTGCTTCAGTAAAGCATTGTAACTTAGCTGCTATAACATGCATTAATGGTCCCCCTTGAATACCTGGGAAAATCGCTTTATTTATTTTTTTAGCAATTTCCTCATCATTACATAGAATTAATCCTCCTCTAGGTCCTCTTAAAGTTTTATGAGTTGTTGTTGTTACTACATCAGCATAAGGAATTGGAGATGGATGAGCCCCAGTTGCAACTAATCCGGCAATATGTGCCATATCAACCATTAAATATGCCCCTACTTCATCAGCGATTTCTCTAAATTTTTTAAAATCAATAATTCTTGAATAAGCACTAGCACCAGCAATAATCATTTTTGGTTTATGTTCTATTGCTAATCTTCTTACTTCTTCATAATCTATCATTTCTGTTTCTTTATCAACAGAATAACTAACAATATTATATTCTTTTCCACTAAAATTCATTGGATGCCCATGAGTTAAATGTCCCCCATTAGATAAATCCATTCCTAAAACGGTATCACCAATTTCCAAAAGTGCTTTATATACTGCCATATTAGCATTTGAACCTGAATGAGGTTGTACATTGGCAAATTTACATTTAAATAGTTTGCAAGCATAATCAATTGCCATATTTTCTATTTCATCAATAAATTCGCATCCTCCATAATATTTTTTTCCAGGATAACCTTCGGCATACTTATTAGTAAGTATACTTCCTTGTAGTTTCAAAATATCCTTTGAAACATAATTTTCACTCGCAATTAACTCAATATTTTCTTCTTGTCTAATTGCTTCATTCTTTAGTGCTTTTGCTAATTTTCTATTCATTTTACATCCTCCTCTATGTTAATAAAAAATTATTAATAAATTACTACGCCACATTAAGCAGCCATAAAACCAGGTTAATTTAAATTAAACTATCTGGCGATTGTTTTATAATTAATTCATATATTTTTTGTTTTCATTAGTAAATTCAAATTATATTAAAGAAATAGCATCATCTAGGTTTAATTTATACATTCCATGCATTAGTAAATTTTGGATACGTTGTTGTAAGTAACTCTAGTTTCGCAAAGGACATTTCAACATTTGTTTTTTTTCTGGGTATAAATATAAACCCGATTTAGCAAACATGTTAGTTTTAATTACTGGCCATAACACTGCCAGTAATAAATATAAATTGATTAACATTAATATTATCGTAATAATCCTATATACCCTTTTCATTGTTTACTCCTGCTTTCTTCATTATTTGGACATTTTGTATCTTTCATCGCACCTTCTTCATTTACATATTTACAAGTGCAAACTGATTCATTTTCTTTGCAGTCACACGACACAGCCTGGCAACATAAAGTTGAACAACCGGTATGATTTATTTGACCTTCTTTTATATTCCATATAAGGCTAACTATTATAAAAACAAGAATAATAATTTGAATTATCATCATAATAAGCCAAAATATTTCCGAAAATTTTTCTTTCTTTTTCACTCAAACTCCTCCAAATTCTCTAAAATAAACAACCCTGTCTTCCAATTTTCAAATGATTATAGCTTTTATCAGTTGCTATTCTTCCTCTTTGGGTTCTTTTAATAAAACCTTCTTGCATTAAATAAGGCTCTACAACATCCTCTAAAGTTGATACTTCTTCACCAATCGAAGATGCAATAGTTTCTACTCCAACCGGTCCACCATTAAATTTTGTTATTAAACTTTCTAAATACTCAATATCAATTTGATCAAGACCATATTCATCAACTTTTAATCTTTCTAATGCCGTTTTTGTCGTTTCTAAACTAATTTCTTCTTCCTCATTTACTTGAGCAAAATCTCTAACTCTCTTAAATAAACGATTGGCAATTCTTGGTGTTTTTCTGCTTCTTTTTGCCAGTTCTAAAGCCGCATCATCAGAAATATTCATAGAAAGTACTCTTGAAGTTCTTTTTATAATTTCTTTAAGTTCATCAATAGAATAATAATTAAGTTTAGACACAATTCCAAAACGATCTCTTAAAGGTGCCGAAATATCTCCCGCTCTTGTTGTTGCGCCTACCAAAGTAAATGGAGGCAAATCTATTTTTATACTTCTACTAGAGCCTTCCGAACCTACTATAATATCTAACTCAAAATCTTCCATGGCAGGATAAAGTATTTCTTCAATAAACTTAGGAATGCGATGTATTTCATCAATAAATAATACATCTCCCGGTTCTAAAGAAGAAAGAACGGCTGCTAAATCACCACTCTTTTCTAAAGCTGGTCCCGTTGTCGTTTTTATATTTGAACCAAGTTCATTGGCAATAATATGCGCAAGTGTTGTTTTACCAAGTCCTGGTGGCCCATATAGTAATACATGATCTAAGGCTTCTTTTCTAATTTTAGCCGCTTCTACAAAAACTCTAATATTTTCTTTTACCTCATCTTGACCAATATACTCATCAAGCATACTAGGTCTGATATTTTCTTCAAAAATATCAGAATCTAACTCTTCGCTTGTTATAATTCTGTCCATAATTCACCTACTTAAGCATTAATTTAAGTGCCTCTTTTATTTGTTCTTCTAATGATTTATCTTTATCAACTTTTGGTAAAACTTTCTTAATATCAACTGGTTTATAGCCAAGATTTTCTAGTACTTCTACTAACTCATCATCATAAGATTTTTCCACTTCAAAATTATTAAGTTTTCCTTTTAAATCTAAAATAATTTGTCTTGCTAGTTTTTCACCGACCTTAGGAAATTTCTTTAAATAAAGAATATTTTCTCTTTCAATTGCATCTATAATTCCTGATAAAGAACCAGTTGCCAGCATTACATTCGCCGTTTTAGGTCCTAACCCTTTTACGTTAATAAGTTTTAAAAATAATTCCTTTTCTTCTAAAGTTTTAAAACCATACAAAGAATTTTCTGTTTCACTGATAAAATTATAAGTATAAACCGTATAATCTTTTCCTTCCTCATAAGAATATGGATTAGCAACAAAAATAATATATCCTATTCCATGATTATCTATTACAATGTAATTACTAGTTACATATTTTATATTTCCAATAATATATCCGTACATATTTTACCACCCTACAATTAGTATATCATACATTCATGACTTTTTAATTATTAATTTATCTCATATTTATAATTATACTATAAGAACATATGTTTGTAAATAGTGTTTAAAAAAATATTAAGATTTTTTCTTAATATTTTTCTTTGTTATCATTTCTGTTGTAGTTGTTCTTATAGTTGTATTTTCTTCTATTTTTAAATCATCACTATTAACTTGTTCATTATTAAAAATATGAATAAATAGCATAACCATTATTATAATTAATATAATTACATCTAAAACGATTAATATTATCTTTTGATACTTCTTCATAATCATCAAATACATTATATAAAAAAAGAAGAAACTATTCAATATTAGTTTCTTCCTCTTCTATTGTTTCAACATCAACATTAGCATCTTCTGTTAGATCATTATTATCTATAAATTCTTCTTCTAATACCTCACTAGGTTCATCAGATAAGAATTCTTTTTCCAGCATAATATTTATATCAGAATATTGTTTAGCGCCTGTTCCTGCTGGTATTAATTTACCTAAAATAACGTTTTCTTTTAATCCTGCTAAGTGATCAACTTTACCCTTAATAGCAGCATCAGTTAAAATTCTTGTTGTTTCTTGGAATGATGCAGCTGATAAGAATGAATCTGTTTCTAAACTTGATTTAGTTATACCTAAAATAATTGGATAACCCTTCGCTGGATTTTTACCTTCTAAAATAACTGGTTTATTTTTATTAGCAAATTCTCTAATTGAAACAGTTAACCCATTTACTAAGTCCGTATCACCTGAATCAGTAACACGCATTTTATTAATCATACGACTAGCAATAACTTCAACATGTTTATCAGCAATATCAACACCTTGTGATTTATATACTTTTTGAATTTCTTTTAAAATATATTCTTGTGTTGTAATTGGATCGGTAACTGCTAGTAATTCTTTAGGAGATATAATACCTTCAGTAAGTTTATCACCAGCATTTACTAAAGAATTAAGTTCTACTCTTAGTTTAGCACCGTAATTAGTTACATGTTCTCTTGATTCTACGTCATTTGTAACAGTAATTTTCCATTTACCATTCGCATCATCAATCTTAGTAACTTTACCAGTAAGTTCTGAAATAGTAGCTTTTCCTTTAGGCGTTCTCGCTTCAAATACTTCTTCAACTCTTGGTAAACCTTGTGTAATATCTTCTTCAGATGCTACACCACCAGCATGGAATGTACGAAGTGTAAGCTGTGTACCTGGTTCACCAATTGATTGAGCAGCCATAATACCTACTGCTTCTCCTGTTTCAACTAAGTTACCAGTTGCTAAGTTATTACCATAACATTTTTGGCAAATACCATTTGCACATTTACATGTAAGTACGCTTCTAATTTCTACAGATTTAATACCTGCTTTAGCAATTTTAGATGCAATACTTTCGGTAATTGGTTCATTTTTATCAATAATAACTTCTTTAGTTTCTGGATTTATTACCTTTTTAGCAGTATATCTACCAATTAGTCTTTCTTGCATTGATTCAATTACAGAACCATCTTTATCATCAATAAAATCACTAACAACTAGACCACTAGTGCATCTACAATCTTCTTCTTTAATAATGATATCTTGACCTACATCAACTAATCTTCTTGTTAAATACCCTGAATCGGCTGTTTTTAAAGCTGTATCGGCAGAACCTTTACGAGCACCGTGTGTATTTAAGAAGAATTCGTTTACTGAGTGTCCTTCATATAGTGAAGTTGTAATTGGAATTTCTACTGCTTCACCATTTGGTTTAGCCATTAAACCACGCATACCAGCCATCTGAGTAAACTGATTTAATGAACCACGGGCACCAGAAGTCATCATGATGAAGATAGGATTCTTAGGGTTTTTAGCCGCTATTTCTTTAAGTTCTCCTTCAACCTGGCTTCTAACTGCATTCCATACATCTACTACAGATGTATATCTTTCTAAATCGGTAATTAAACCACGTGAGAATTGTTTATTAATCTTATCAACTTTTTCTTGGCCAGCTTTAATAAATTCATCTTTATGTTCACTAGTCATAATATCCATAATACTAAATGTAATACCAGAAATTGTAGAATATTTAAATCCTAAATCTTTAAGTCTATCTAGCATCATAGAAGTTTCCGTTGTTTTATATCTTTTAAATATTTGTGCAATTATTTGTTGTAAAGTTTTTTTCGCAAATGCTGGAGTAATAGGCATTTCACTAACAGCTTTCTTAATATCTGTACCCATTTCTAAGAAATATTTACTTGGCGTAAATCCTTCAATATTATCTTTAGATGGTTCATTAATATATGGATAACTATCAGGAAGTATTTCATTAAATATTAACTTACCAGCTGTTGTTACCAAATATTTATCTTTAACATCATCTGTAAATATTTTATATTTAAATGATGATACCGGTAAGACTATTCTAGTATGTAAAGTTATTTCTCTTCTTTCGTAAGCCATTATTGCTTCGTTAGAGTTTTTATAAACCTTGCCTTCGTTATCTTCTCCGGCATATTCTAATGTAATATAGTAGTTACCTAAAACCATATCTTGTGATGGTGTAACGATTGGTTTACCATCTGATGGTTTTAAGATATTATTAGCACCAAGCATTAATATTCTTGCTTCGGCTTTTGCTTCTTCTGAAAGTGGAACGTGTACAGCCATTTGGTCACCATCGAAATCGGCATTAAATGCAGCACATACTAATGGGTGTAATCTAATAGCTTTACCACCAACTAGCTTAGGTTCAAACGCTTGAATACCAAGTCTATGTAAGGTTGGTGCACGGTTAAGCATTACTGGGTATTCAGTAATGACATCTTCTACAACATCCCAAACACAATCATCTTTATTATCAATAAGTTTTTTAGCGCCCTTAATATTATGAGCAAGGCCTCTTTCTACTAACCCATTAATAACATGTGGTTTAAATAATTCTAAAGCCATATCTTTAGGAAGACCACATTCATACATTTTTAATGATGGTCCAACTACGATAACAGAACGTCCAGAATAGTCAACTCTCTTACCTAATAAGTTTTGACGGAAACGACCTTGTTTACCTTTAAGCATACTTGATAAAGATTTAAGTGGTCTATTTCCTGCTCCAGATATACTTCTTCCTCTTCTACCATTATCAAATAACGTATCAACAGCTTCTTGAAGCATACGTTTTTCATTTTGAACAATAATTGATGGAGCACCTAATTCAAGTAATTTCTTTAAACGATTATTACGGTTAATAATACGACGATATAAATCATTTAAATCACTTGTCGCAAATCTACCACCATCAAGTTGAATCATTGGTCTTAATTCTGGTGGAATTACCGGAATTACATCAAGAACCATCCATTCTGGTTTATTACCAGAAGACTGGAATGCTACTAAACAATCTAATCTCTTAACTAAACGAATACGTTTTTGACCAGTAGCGCCATCTAATTCTTTTCTTAATGCTTCGATTTCTTTATCTACATCAACTTCTTTTAGTAGTTTCTTAATTGCTTCCGCACCCATACCTACTTCAAAAGTATTTCCGTATTTTTCATAATATGCACGATATTCTTTATCAGATAATGTCTGCTTCTTTTCAAGTGGGGCGTTACCTGGATTAATTACTACATAACTTACGAAATATAATACTTCTTCAAGTTCTCTTGGTGACATATCTAAAACTAATCCCATTTTAGATGGTACACCCTTAAAGAACCAAATGTGAGAGCAAGGAGCAGCAAGTTCAATATGTCCCATTCTTTCTCTACGTACTTTAGAACGAGTAACTTCTACTCCGCATCTATCACATACTACATTTTTATATCTTAATCTTTTATACTTACCACACGAACACTCAAAGTCTTTTGTTGGTCCAAAGATTTTTTCACAAAATAAGCCATCTCTTTCAGGTTTTAATGTACGATAATTTATTGTTTCTGGTTTTTTAACTTCACCATAACTCCAACTTCTTATCTTTTCAGGGCTAGCAATAGAAATTCTTATTCCTTTAATATTATTAACTTCTAACATTATAATTCATCCCCTTCATCAAAACCTTCATCTTCGATTTCTTCTAAATCTTCTGCATTTGGTTCTTCATCAAAATCATCATCTTCATCGTCAAATTCATTATCTAAAGAATCAAGAGGTGCAGCTTCTTTTTCTGGTTCTTCTACATCCATATTTTTAACTTCACCAGTTTTAATATCTATTTCATCGATTGTAATAGCATCAGAACTCTCATCTTCATCTTCTTCAAGTTCTTTAAGTTCATGAGCTACATCATTTTGATCAATCATTTCTACATTTAATCCTAATGCTTGGAATTCTTTAATTAAAACTCTAAATGATTCTGGCATTCCGGCACCCGTTACTGGTTTACCTTTAACTAAGGCTTCATAAACTTTAACACGTCCAATAACATCATCAGATTTAACTGTTAAGATTTCTTGTAAAACATGAGCAGCACCATAAGCATATAATGCCCAAACTTCCATTTCACCAAATCTTTGACCACCAAATTGTGCCTTACCACCAAGTGGTTGTTGTGTTACTAATGAATAAGGACCTGTAGAACGAGCATGAATCTTATCATCAACCATGTGATGTAATTTAATCATGTACATTACTCCAACAGCAACTCTATTTTCAAACTTTTCGCCTGTGCGACCGTTATATAAATCAGTTTTACCATCAGGATCCATTCCTGCATTAGCCATTTGTTCTTTAATTTCATCTACACTTGCACCATCAAATACTGGTGTTGCATAATGTAAACCTAACTTTTTGCCAGCCATACCTAAGTGTAATTCTAAAATTTGTCCTAAATTCATACGTGATGGAACACCTTGTGGATTTAATACAATATCTACTGGAGTACCATCTGGTAAATATGGCATATCTTCTTCTGGTAAAATAAGGGAAATAACACCTTTATTACCATGACGTCCTGACATTTTATCTCCAACTTGAATTTTACGTTTTTGAATAATATAAACACGAATTATTTTAGAAACTCCTGCTGGAAGTTCATCAGAATTTTCTTTTGTATATACTTTAATATCATGTACTATACCATCAGCACCATGAGCAACTCTAAGTGAAGTATCCCTAACTTCTCTAGTCTTTTCACCAAAGATAGCATGTAATAATTTTTCTTCACTAGTAAGTTCTTGCATTCCTTTTGGAGTTACTTTACCAACTAAAATATCTCCTTCATTTACTTCAGTACCAATTCTTACAATACCATTAGCATCTAGATTTTTTCTTGCTTCTTCTGAAACATTTGGAATATCTCTTGTAATTTCCTCTGGCCCTAATTTAGTATCACGACAATCTATATCATAATGTTCAATATGAAGTGATGTATAAACATCATCTTTTACTAATCTTTCATTTAATACAACAGCATCTTCATAGTTATAACCATTACATGTCATAAATGCTACAACCATGTTTTTACCTAAAGCTAGTTCACCTTTATCAGTTGAAGGTCCATCAGCAATAACTTCTCCTCTATGAACTTTATCACCTTTTTTAACAATTGGATTATGAGAAATATTACTTTCTGCATTACTTCTTTCAAAGTTTGCTAAATAATATTCATCTTTACCTTTAGCATTTTTAACAATAATCTTTTTAGAATCAGCATATTCAACTACACCATCAGCTTTGGCAACAATTGTTGAACCTGAATCTCTTGCCGCAATATATTCAACACCAGTTCCAACAATAGGAGCTTCTGTTTTAAGTAGTGGTACTGCTTGTCTTTGCATGTTTGAACCCATAAGTGCACGACGCGCGTCATCATGATCTAAAAATGGAATACAACTTGTTGTAATAGATACAATTTGACTTGGTGAAACATCTATAAAGTTAACTTCACTACTCTTACATTTAACATTTTCACCATTTAAACGAGCAACTACTTCATCATCTAAAATGTTATTATCTTTATCAATATTAATTGTTGCTTGTGAAATATAATAATCTGCTTCTTCATCAGCAGTTAAATAAACTACTTCATCAGTTATATGTTTATCAACAACTTTTCTATAAGGAGTTGTAATAAAACCATACTCATTAATCTTCGCATAAGAAGCAAGAGAAGTAATTAAACCGATATTTGCTCCTTCTGGAGATTCGATTGGACAAATACGTCCATAGTGAGATACGTTAACATCTCTTACATCCATACCAGCACGATCTCTTGAAAGTCCACCTGGCCCTAAAGATGAAAGACGACGTTTATCAGTTAACTCAGCAATTGGGTTAATTTGATCCATGAACTTAGATAACTGACTTGATCCAAAGAATTCTTTTAAAGACGCCGTAACTGGTCTTATATTAATTAACGATTTAGGTGTAACAGCATCAATTTCTTGAGTTGTCATTCTTTCACGAATAACCCTTTCCATACGAGCCATACCTACTCTAAACTGTCCTTGGATTAGTTCTCCAACTTGACGTACACGTCTATTTCCTAAATGATCTATTTCATCAATATTACCAATATCATCAAGTAAGTTTAAATAATAACTTACAGCGGCATAGAAATCACTAATTGTTAATCTCTTTGAATCAATGCTTTGATCATTACCAATAATTTTAATTTTATTATTCTCATTATTAATATCTTTAACTAAAACTTCTTGAATTTTATTAAATTCATCTAGTTCTTCGTTAATTGTTACTTCTTTAACATTTAGTCCGTTTTCAAAATAAGGTCTTAATTCTTCTAAACGCTTCTTATCAATCTTTTCGCCTTCTTTAGCGATAATTTTTTTGCCAGTTTTTAAATTTTCTGCAAGGGTTTGACCTAGTAGTCTATCTAGTACGTTTAATTTTTTATTGAATTTATAACGTCCTACTTTAGCTAAATCATATCTAAAACGATCAAAGAATCTTACGATTAATTGGTTCTTAGCACTATCAAGTGTTGCTGGTTCACCTGGTTTTAATTTTTCATAAATTTCAATTAATGCTTCATCCGTATTTTTTGTACTATCTTTTTCTAAAGTATTTTGAATAAATCTATTATCGCCAAATACTTCTTTAATTGCTTCATCACTAGATAAACCTAATGCTCTAAGCATTGTTGTAACCGGTACTTTTCTAGTTCTATCAATTCTAACATAAATTACGTCTCTAGCATCTAATTCAAATTCTAACCAAGTCCCTTTATTAGGAATTATTTCTCCAGAAACAACATGACGTCCATTTTTATCTACTTCTTTTTTAAAATAAATAGATGGACTTCTTACTAATTGAGATTGAATAACTCTTTCAACACCATTAATAATAAATGTTCCGGCTTCTGTCATTAAAGGCATGTCTCCTAAAAAGACTTCTTGCTCTTTAACTTCACCAGTTTCGTGGATAAATACTCTTGCTTGAACTTTTAAAGGAGCCGCATATGTTACCATACGTTCCTTAGATTCCTTAATTGAATATCTAGGCTCATCAAAAGAATAATCACCAAATTCTAGTGATATATTTCCGGTGAAACTTTCAACAGGAAACAAGTCATCAAAAACCTCTTTTATTCCACTTTCTAGAAACCACTGGTATGATTTCTTTTGAATATCTAATAAATCTGTAAGCTCAAAGTTGTTCGTAGTTTTAGAGAAAGTAACTCTTTCCCTATGGTCACCAAATTTAGCTGTTTTGTATGCCACTTATTTTCACCCCAAACAATATATTTTTTAGAATTATTTTCCTCTAAAAAGAGGGACAGTTCCAATCTAAAATTCTATCAAAAAAAAGAGCCTTATGTCAACGTTTTTTTCGCAAAAACTACATAAAACCCACAATTTTTTTCTAAAACTTTAACATCTGCTAAATTCTTAAGATTTTTTACTACTGTTTTAACTCCATGATTAGTTCTCATTACAAACCATAACTCACCATCTTTAGTTAAATAATTAAACGATTCATTTATAATAGTTAAATAAACTTTTTTACCAGCTCTTATTGGCGGATTAGTAATAATAACATCATAAACTTCCTTTACATTTTCATAAATATTTGAAACAAAAACTTTTCCTTCTGCCTTATTTTCTTTTAAATTCATTTTCGTTAAATGTAGTGCCCTATTATTAATATCAATCATATCAACACTAGCACCCATTATCTTATTTAAAGAAATACCTAGAAAACCAATTCCACATCCAACATCTAGAATTTTTTTCTCTTTTTTTCCATATTTAATGTATGTTTCTAATAATAATTTACTTCCCTCATCTATTTTATCTTTAGAAAAAACACCTAAATCACTATAAAACTTTAAATTATAATTTTCATACTTATAATTTAAAATTCTAAGTTCACTTTTTAAATTTTCATTATTATCAAAGTATTGCATAATTCATCCCCTTAAAGTATAAAATCTTATCCGAAGATAAGATTTTAATAATAAAAATCTTTAGACCCACTATCAAAATATGTTAAATACTTATCACACCAGTTTTGATTTGGTAAATCATCCCCAAAATCAGCCGATAAATCAATTAACATTACCCCATCACAGTAGCAGTCTTGAGCACCATCCGTTCCATCATATACACAAACAGAATACCAAATATTATAATCATGTGATAAGTTTAAATCATAATATCCTGATTTAAATTCCCAAACATTAGCGGTTGTTTGTCTTAAGGCTGGTTGAATTGCATATTTTCTAGTACCTGACTCCAGCCAAGTAGGACTGTATTCTGTATAACAACCTTTTTCTCCTGTATTAGCTGAATACATCCACAAGTTTGTATAATAAACATGATTAGCATATCCCGCGATAGTTTCTCTTGCTAGACTCCATTGTGCTTGGTGATAATTTCTTAATGAATATGTGCCAAACTTTTTATATGTATTACTTGTTGTAAATGTGCCTCCAGAAGCAGTCCATCCTGTTATACCATTTTCAAAACTACCATTAGCAATTAAATTAGTCACAGAATGACTCTTAGCACTTTTCTTTATTCCTACTTTAAAAGAAAAAGTTTTACCGGCATCTGGATATTGATTAATATTTTCAAAATTAACATAACGTACTGTTAATGTATATGTATGTACTGCTTTTCCTTCTATTTTTATATTAGGATTCTGGCTTGCATCATTATCCGGATATAGTATTGTATTAAAACTTGGCAATGACTGTTCTGCAAACTCTTTTGCCCCACTACTATTACTTGTAATTTCAAATACTATACTTCCATCCATCAATTCATTTACCACATCATAAATATATATGACATATTCGCCAAGGCTGTTACCTGGATTTTCAACACTAAAAGTTTTAGTTGCTTCCCAACCCGGAAAAATAGCCTTATCCTCAATAATTTCTGAACCTTCTTTAAAAATAATATTTAAGTTAGCTGCTTCACCTGTAATAGTACTAGTTGATTCATTATTACTTACTTGAGAAACAAAAAATGCATATGATAAACTGACTACAGCCACTATAAAAATTACTACACCTATTAAAATATAATATATATTTTTAGTTCTTCTTACATCTTCCAATTAGCATCACACCCTATAATTAATTATAACATTATTAAAGCAAATAAAAAAGAGGAAATTCCTCTTTTTTTATAATCGTTAAATTAGTTTAAAGCGTCTTTTAATTTGCTTCCAGCTT
>CAKOOC010000019.1 GCA_934098375.1 uncultured Bacilli bacterium | reverse complement strand
GTAGCGGCGGAGAGATTTGAACTCCCGACCTGCCGGGTATGAACCGGATGCTCTAGCCAACTGAGCTACACCGCCATAAAAATTCTTAACAAAAATATATTATCAAAAAATATATTTATTATCAAGAGTTTTTTTATAATTTACCCTACTTTTAGATTTTTCGCAGATTTTTAATTGTTTGTAGTCTCTTCTTCAGAAACTATTTCGGTAGCATTATCATTTGTAACATAAAGAACTGTTTCGTCTTCAAAAGTATATTTTATGCTAAAGCCGATAGCATATTCGTATTTATTATAAATAATTAAAATTTCTTTATTTTTAACAGATTTATCAAAAGAATATTCTTTAGATGATATTTCAGATAAGGCTTTTTCGTAAGCACTTTCATCTGGATTTAAGGCAGTTTCTAATTTTAAAGTATAGGTTTGATTCCAATTGGTATCATTAGCAGAATTATGGTCATAAGTTAAGTCTTTAGATTTAATATTTTCTAAGCTATTATCTTTAGATACAATTAAATTAACGTCTTTAGCTACTTCATTACCGACACTATCACTTATAACAATTTTTATAGTATATGTGCCCTCTTTGTCATTTAATTTTTCATCACTAGGCTTTTTATATTTTACTTTACAAGGAAGTGATAAATCATCACATTTGGTTAAAAATTCATTAGGATTAAAAGATTCATTTACTCCAACTGTTAAATCATTTACTTCAACAATTGGTTTAGTTGTATCTTTAACAAAAACTTTCCCTTTTAGTTTTTTATCATTTGATTTTATTTTATATGAATACTCGCCAGTACTGTTAGTATTATTATTTTCATCAACACTAATACTGGAAACATCTAAAGTATATTTATCAATATTATTTCCTTCAATATAATCACTGATGTTTTTTGATACGGGTTTACCTAACTCAATCGTTACAGTTTTTAAACTTATAGCATTAGCTTTATAATAATGAAAATATGAATATACTCCAAAGCCAATTAAACCGATAAAAAAGATTATAGTAAATGCTATTTTTAAAGGATTTGTTTCTTCAATATAAAAATCTTGATCCATTAAATCCACCTCGCAAAATAAATATTTCTAGTGTAGCCGGTTTCATAATTATCAAATAATTCAAAGATTTTTTCAATTAGAGCAGTTATAATATTATCACTTTTACTAACTTTTATGGATAATAAATCTCTCCTTATTTCTTTTCTAAAATAATAATCTTCTAAGTACTTATTCAAAATTTCGTCTATTTTTTCAACCTTTTTTAATTCCAAAGGAATTTCAGGGTCAATACTAAAAATAAATTCTTTATATAATTCAATTAGTTTAGCAGTTATTTTATCGTCTTCAGAAAATTCAAAATTAATTATCTTATAAAAATTAGGACAATGAGTTAGAATCAATTTATTTTTCTTCACTATCTTCACTTTCCTATCTATAAAAATTATAACATAATTAAAAAATGAGTACAATATGCTGTACTCAAAGTCTTTGATTGTTAATCTATTTTGGTTCCACAGTTAGGACAGAATTTATCTTCTTTATCTATGGCAAATTTACAATTAGGACATTTCTTATTAGACTTTTTGGTTTTAGGTTCTTCTTTATTATCACTATTATTAGCAGTTTCAAAACTTCCTTTTCTAGTATTTGTAAAAGGTCCATAACTAGAAACTTTTACATCATTAAAATCGTTCATACCAAAACCTAAAATTGGATAAAAGATAAATGGTAAAATAGTTAATCCGATACCATAACCAACAGGATCTTTACTAAATTTTTTAGCTAAATTGTAATTAGCACAGAATTTAGCACCTAAAGCGGCAAGACCAGCAAGTGGCGATAAGATTGATAATAATAAAACATTACAAATAACTACGGCATTAATAATAAGAAAGAACCACCATTCTAAACCAGCAATTTCACATAAAATGTAATCACTATAAAAAGGTATTATGGCTTCCCAACCTTGTTTACCACATTTTTTAAATACTTTCCATTTACCAATGATAGTTAAAATAAAACCTACCCCGAAAATAATACAAAATACAACAAAAAATATTCCTAAAACGGCAGAAATAATTCCTAAACCGGTCATAAAATTCATTTAATTCAACTTCTTTCTTTAAATACTTATGAAAAAAAGTTAGTTTTCTTTATCTTCACTAACTTTAATAACTTCTTTACCCTTATAAAAACCACAATTTGGACAAGCACGATGAGGTCTAATTGCTTCTTTACAATTTGGACAAGTTACTAATCCAGCGGCAACTTTTTTTAAATGAGTACGACGCATTCTTTTTTTAGTTTTACTAGTTCTTCTAAAAGGAACTGCCATAAGTAATCACTCCTTCCGTATCTAAGTTAAATTTCCTCTTTTAACTCCCAACCTTCACCTTGAAGATTTTCTATTTTAACTCCCTCTTTTACAACTCTCATGGGAATTTCCAAGACAATATTTTCCCATAAAATGTCTAATAAATCAAGATAAAATTCGTCATTTACCGTGTTTTCGTCTATTTCTTCCGTAAATGAAGTATTAAATGGGACATCAACATCTTCAAAACTAATTTGGCAAGGAATAATAAATTTTCCTGTTACGGTTAAATTTAGTTCAATATTCCTTTCATAGTTAATAGAAGCAGAGCCAGTAACATGAACCTTATCCATGGATTTAACACCCATTTTTTCGTAATACTCTTTAGGTATTAAAACGAGATTATCAAGTTCTAATTTATTTAAAGCATATAGCTTTCTTAAATCAATTTTCATAATTACATCATTTTATTCATTTGAGCCATAAGCTGTTTAACTTGCTTTGAGCTTGGTTTTCTACCCATACCACTCATTAAAGCTTCAATCATTTTTTCATTAATTGGTGGATTCTTTTTTAAATATTTTTGCATATAGTATCGACATACGAAAAAGCCAATAATAGCGCCTATAACGATGCCAATAAATACCATTAATATATCATGCCACATATATATCACTCCCTAAATAGTATTATACACTAAATTAGCACTCATTAACAACCCTTAAATTCTTTAAACTAGAAAGCCAAAAGTAATCTTCAGCGTCAAAATCAATGATAAATAAATTAGGAATATTTATAAGTTCTTTAAAAAAGGAAGAATTATTTACATTGCTTTTTAATACCATATAGGAATTATAAATGGTTAGTTTGCTAACTTCATCTGTATAGTAATTTGTGTACTGATGAATATTATTATAAATACTATAACCATCAAGTTTATTCATTTTATTATATAATGTGTAATTTACTATTTCAGGATTAAAACTTTCGGTAAAAGAAAAGTATTCATTATATAAATATTTAATGTTATCTTTGGTACTCATTCGAATATTTAAATAAGCACTATAAAGATTAAATGGTATATTTTTAGTAAGTTTATAATATTCTTTGTTAACTTTAAAAATATAAAAAGTTCGCATGTTTGATCACCCGAACTTATTGTATAAATTTTTTAATAAAATCTTTGTCGAATTTTGTTTATTTCTTAGTTGTAGCTGTAGTTTTTTTAGTGGTAGTTTTCTTAGTTGTTTTCTTTTTAGTTGTAGAAGTTTTATCATCTTTTGCTGGTTCTACTTTTTCCCAAATAGCAGTTAATTCCATGTCTTTGGTAATTTCGGTGTCAAAGTTAAAAGTATTACCGTTTACTTGCCATTCTTTAAATTTATATCCATCTTTAGTTGGATCTTCTGGTTTAGTTATAGTAGCATTCTTTTTTACTTTTTGCACTTCGATATTAGTGCCACCATCAGTATTAAATGTTACATTATATTTAGGGGTGCTAAAGAATAATGAGTAAACAAATAAACCAGTTAAGATAATAGCAACTACTAATATAATTATATCTTTCTTTTTCATATACCCTCCTCTATCATCATTATAGCACGAGTTTTAAGTAATTGTATATAATTTGTAATTAGACTTCTTCATTTACTACTAAGTTATCGACATAAAATTCACCCTGATTACAGAAATGGCCATAAACATACAAGCCAATATATTTTTTATCCCAATCACTATCAAAGCGTAATTGTTACTTTATTGGGTGTCCATTTATTAATCGTAGGATAAAAATTTTTAAGACCACTATAAAAATCGTTAGTAGTATTACTATTTTTGGCATAAATAAGGCCCACACTTGCACAAGCACTTCCACTTATTCCATAGGTATCAATACTAATGGTATATTTTTTACTAGGAGTAAAACTACTATTATTTAAAATTTGGGGCTTAAATATTTAACTTCTATTCAATTTAAAAATCTTTATTATATTAAATAATTGTCTACTTTTAGTTGACTAATGCATTGTAACCATGGACTTTATTAATTATATTTACTCTTTAAAGTTAAAGATGTAATCAAGAATTTTAACTTCTTCGCCTCGTTTGGCTCCGAGTTTTTCTAATTCATCTTCGACACCCATTTTTTTAAGTTTGCGAGCGAATCTTAAAACGCTTTCATCTTCATTAAATCTAGTCATTAAAAATAAATCTTCTATTTCTTTACCTTCAATTACCCAAATATTATTATCTTTATAAATTTTAAATGGTTTTTTATTTTCATATTTATATAGAGTGTGAGTTTCATTTAATTCTTCATAAAAGTTTTTATCGGCATTTTCTTTTACTAGTTTGTTTAAATCAGTAATTAATTCTTTAATTCCTTCATTATAGATACTACTGATAGGATAAATTTTAAGATTAGGATATTTCTTTTGGAATTTAGCTAAATTTTCTTTAGAATTTTCAATATCCATTTTACTAGCAATAATAATGCTTGGTCTTTTTAGCATGTTTTCATCATATTTTTTTATTTCATTTATGATAGTTTCATAACTTTCAATCGGATTATATTCGGTACCGGACATATCGATAACGTAGGCAATTACTTTTGTTCTTTCCGCGTGTTTTAAAAATTTTATTCCCAGCCCTACTCCTTCAGAAGCACCTTCAATTAATCCTGGTAAGTCAGCCATAACAAAGGAGTCATCATAAACTTTTACGACGCCTAAGTTGGGTGAAAGAGTTGTAAAATGATAAGCCGCGATTTTAGGTGTAGCATTACTTATAACACTTAGAAGTGTACTTTTTCCAACAGATGGTAAGCCAACAAGGCCAACATCTGCTAAGACTTTGAGTTCACATTTGATTTCTATTTCTTCACCAGGAGCACCTAGTTCACTCATTTTAGGGGCAGGATTATCATGAGTGGCAAAGGCTTTATTACCTTTTCCTCCACGGCCGCCATGCGCAACAATAAATTCTTCATTATCTTTAATTAAATCACAAATAAGTTTACCAGTATTTTTTTCGGTTACAACAGTTCCTTCAGGTACTTTAATGATAATATCTTCAGCATTAGCGCCATTTTGATCGCTACCTTTACCATTAACACCTTTATCTCCTTTAATGATTTTTTTCATTTTTAAATCAATTAATGTTTTTAAGGATTTATCTACTTTAAAAATAATATTGGCACCTCTTCCACCATTGCCACCATTGGGACCACCCATGGCAATAAATTTTTCACGTCTAAAAGAGGTGCAGCCGTCGCCACCTTTACCGGCAATTAATTTTACCACTACTTCATCAACGAACATATAGATCACTCATTTCTTCTTAGGTATAATACCATATTTAGATATTTAATTCTAGTATAGTGCAGCCAACATTATCAGGACTAAGATATAATTTTTTAACTCTCTTGTCTTTAGAAAACCTTTCTTTAATAGTACTTGATAATATTTTATATCCAATTCCATGAATTATAACGATTTTTTGATTGTGAAGTTTTATATTATCGTTTATAAAATCACTTACTGGTACATATACAGTTTCTCTCGTAAAGCCATGAACATCTAATGATGGTAAAATATTTAAAAAAGGACTACCAAATTTAGGCATTGGTAGTACCTTCTTTTACTTCTTCTTTTTGATTTTCAGTTGGTTCAATTGGGACTTTAGGAGTTTCTTTTGGTTCTGGGGATTTCACTTTGCTTTCATCAATACCGGCTAATCTAAATACTTCACTTTTTAAAGGAATACTATCCATGCCTATTTTAGTTAAAGCTATGCCACCAGCAATATTAGCGATTTTAGCAGTATCATCAATATCCATATTATTAATTAAACCGTAAATGTAAGCACCAAAGAAAGCAGCTCCGGAATTAGAGTCATCTTGTTTTTCAACTTTTAAGGCTGGTATCATTTTAACGTCACGTTCTTTAGCATATAAAACACCATGTTCATTTAACATTACAATATAATTTGCTTTATTTAAATCTTTTATTTTTTGAAAAATATTTACAAGGGTCTTGGGTTTATAATCCATAGGGATTTTGGTTAAGGCACTTGCAAATGATGCAGATGCTACAACATAATGACTTCTTTTACTTAAATCATAATATTCATTATTTACCTTGTTTGCTAAAAGAATTATTTTAGCATTAGGATAATTATTAGCAGCCGCGATAGATGCGCCAAGATCAGTTCCATCAGTTATAATATAATCAGGATTATCGTATTTATGTTTAGTTAAGTAAGATTTTTCATCAACATAAACTTCAGTAGATGTTCCAGCTCCTTTATTTAGCAAAATATAATTCATATTTGTATGATGCTCGTAATCAGTTTCTAAATATTTAGTATCAATATGAGATGCTTCTAAATCACTTTTAATTTTTAGGCCTAATTCATCACCACAGGTAGCACCCGCATAATAAACGGGAACTCCCCAGTTAGTTAGCATTTTGGCAATATAAACACTAGTTCCACCAATTTCTTCTTGTTTTTCAAAGATAGTTGTTTTGCTATTTTCTTTGGGAAAACCATCTAAAACCATTCTTACATTTATTTTTGGTTTACCAATTATTAATATATTCATAAAATCACCCTTATTATCTATTAAAAGTATAATATATTTTTGATACTTAGTAAATAATAAAAAAAGCACTAAGTGCTTTTTTATAAATCAAATAAACTTAATTGGCTTGATTCAGGCATAGAATCTAATACATGCATATTTCTAAATTTTTCGATAATAGTTTGCCCTACTTTGCCTCTTATTTGGAAGTCTTCAATGCTCACAAATTTACCATTTTCTCTTTCTTTGACGATATTTTTGGCAACGGTATCACCTAAGCCATCAACAGCAGAAAATGGTGGTCTTATAGAATTTTCATCAAATACTCCCCAGGTTGTAGCGTTACTATCATAAAGATCTACAGGTAAGAATTTAATTCCTCTGGCAGATGCTTCTAAACATACTTTTAAACATTCTAATAAGCCTTGTTCTTTATTGGTAGCATCGTATCCTTTAGCAAGTATTTCTTCAATTCTCGTTTTAATGCCATCATAACCTTTAACGATTGTTTCTATTTCAAAGTCAGTAGCCTTACTAGTTAACCATGATGCATAAAAGTAAACGGGCATATGGACTTTAAACCAAGCAATTCTAAAAGCAGAAATAACGTAGGCAGCAGCATGGGCTTTAGGGAACATGTATTTTATTTTATGACATGATTCAATATACCAATCAGGAATTTTATTATCAATCATTATTTGTTTGAAATTTTCCCAATTTTCTTTTTCTTTGGGTTTACTTGCTTTACCTTTTCTTACAAATTCCATTATTTTGAAGGCTTTGATAGGTTCAACACCTTGCTGCATTAGGTATACCATAATATCATCACGGCAACCAATGGTATCTTTAAAAGGTACTTTTATTTCGCCGTTTTCATCTGGTGTACATAGGTCTCTTGCATTTCCTAACCAAACATCGGTACCATGAGAAAGTCCGGCAATTTTAATGAGTTCAGCAAAGGTGGTTGGTTTAATTTCATCAACCATGCCGATAGTAAAGTTGGTACCAAATTCAGGAATACCTAAAGTACCAGTTGGACACATTATTTGGTCGTTTGTTACGCCTAAGGCTTTAGTACTTGAGAAAATACTCATTGTTTCTTTATCATCTAGTGGCACTTTACTTACATCCATTTTAGTTAAATCTTGAATCATACGTAGCTGAGTAGGATCTGAGTGGCCTAAAATATCTAATTTAAGTAAACATTCTTCAATTGAATGGTAACCGAAATGGGTAGTTCGCCAAGCACTAGAGGGGTCATCGGCAGGGAACTGAAATGGTGTAAAGTCATAAACTTCTTTATAGTCAGGAACTACTACGATGCCGCCAGGATGCTGACCAGTTGTTCTTTTTACGCCCGTACAACCAATAGCTAAGCGCTCTATTTCAGCACTTCTTAAGATAAGACCTTTTTCTTCGGCATAGCCTTTAACAAAACCAAAGGCAGTTTTTTCGGCAACAGTTCCAATGGTTCCCGCGCGATAAACATTATCAACACCAAATAATACTTTGGTATATTCATGGGCACTTGCTTGGTTTAAATCGGAAAAGTTTAAATCGATATCTGGTACTTTATCAGCGTTAAATCCTAAGAAGGTTGCAAATGGCATATCTTGCCCATCTTTATATAGTTTTTCACCACATTCACATAAACGGTCTGGTAAATCGATACCGCATGAATAAGTTTTGCTTAAATCTTCACCATTTTCATCTTGAAAATAACTTCTTTGACATTTTGTGCATCTATAGTGAGCTGGAAGTGGGTTTACTTCAGTAATACCCATCATAGTAGCAACAAAAGATGAACCAACAGAACCACGGGAACCTACTAGGAAGCCTTCATCATTAGAGTGTTTAACTAATCTTTGGGCAATTAAATAAATAGGATCGAAGCCACCACCAATAATGCCACCTAAACTTTTCTTTAGTTTTTTATCTAAAGAGGCATCAGTTAGCTCACCATCTTCTTCTTTCCAATGTTCTTTTAAATTTTCTTTAACTAAGGATTTAACAGTATCAATTCCTGCATATATAACACGGTGAACTTCATCAAAGATTTTTCTTTCTAAATCAGGATCGTCTTCGTTAGTTTCTTTTAAAATATTTTCACGACAGGTTTTATAAACAATATCTCCATATAATTCTTTGGCAATACGTTCTTCAATATTTATAGGTAAACTTTTACCATACCAATTTTGGGCACGCTCAAATACTAAGTCGGTAACTACTCTAGGACAGTCTAAGTAAGATGTGCCATCATCAGCTTTTACACGAGGAGAAAATGGGGTTCCACCAGTATCAGGAATAACTTCAAATTCCTCTACCATATCAACGATTTTATTAGGGTTGGTAATGACAATTTCTTTTCTAGTTTCTTCATCAAGAAAACTAAAATCATTAAGCATTTCTTCGGTATTTCTAAAATGCATTGATGGTATTTCTTTGATTTCACTTTTATAAAGAGGATGTCTTCCCCCACCAGGAACTCTTTGACGTACAATTATTTCACGATAAATTTTGTCGTCTCTAAAGAAATGATGAACATCGCCCGTAGCAACAATTAATTTTCCGGCAGATTTTACTGTATTTATAATTTTAATTAAATGATTGGTAAGTTCAATACTAGATGAAAAGTCACCAGTTTGAAGTAAATGGCCATATACTTCGGGAGGCTGAACTTCAACATAATCATAGAAATTTATTAAATTGGTTAGTTCTTCACTGTCTTTACTTTTAGCGTTTACAAATATTTCTGATTCAGCGCAGCCACTACCGATAAGTAAGCCTTCTCTTAGTTCGTTTAGTTTACTACGAGGAATTCTTGGTGTTTTATATAAATATGTGGTATTAGCAAGAGAAACAATTTTAAAGAGATTTTTTAATCCTTCTTTATTTTTAACGATAGCATTAAAGTGATAGGTTCTACCAAATTTATATATTTCGTCTTTGGGAACTAAATTTTCAAGATCTTTAATAGTTTTATGACCGAAGCTTAAAACGCGTTCTAACATTTTATGTAATACATAAGCAGTTCCTTCAGCATCATAGTCAGCACGGTGATGAGCGTCTTCATCAAATGGGACTTCATATCTTTTAACAAGAGCAGATAGACTATGACGATTATGATCAGGATCAAGAGCACGTGATAATTCTAAAGTATCAATAACAGTGCTTTTAAATTCGCCTAAATTATATTTTTTCATAGCCATTTCAATAAAAGAAATATCGAATTTGGCATTATGGGCAACCATAGGATCAGTTCCGGCCCACTCTAAGAATCGTTTAGTAACGTTTTCTTCATTATCTTTGCCTTTTAACATTTCATCAGTTATATGAGTTACTTCGGTTATTTTGGCTGGTAATGGTCTACCAGGGTCAATTAGTTCATCAAAGCGGTCAATTATTTCGCCATCTTTGATTTTTACAGCTCCAATTTCAATCATTTGGTCTTTACCGCCGGCGTTAAAGCCAGTTGTTTCAGTATCAAATACTACATAGGTAGTACCTTTTATAGCAGTCTCTACAGGTCTTACTACAATATTAACGGTATCATCTACTAAGGTAAGTTCAGTACCAAACAAGCCTTTAAATCTTTTGGATGGGTCTTCTACTTTTTTATTATGGTTTTTAATTATTTCATAGCAAATTGGAAAAGCTTGACAGCCATTATGATCAGTTATAGCAACAGCACGATATCCGGCGTTAATAGCGTTAGTAATAAGCTCACATGAGTGTTTATCTAGATCGAATTTAGTTACAGCGTCCATTTGACTCATCATGGTGTGAGCATGAAGTTCGACTCTTTTATCTTCAGCATTATCAACAAATTTTTCATCTTTCGATGGGATTTCTTCAATATCACGAATGTTAAAAACTAATTCTTTGGCATAAGCATCATTTTTTATATATCCCCTAAAACGATACCATTTATTTTCTTTAATGCTGCCTTTATATTTATTAAAGTCTTCTTCTTCACGAGTAAATATTTTAGCCATGATACTATCGGTTTTATCACTTATTTTTAAAGTTAGAATTTGAAAATTACTTTTAGATGAAACAAATTCTTCGGTGCCAAAAACGTAGGCTTCTACAGTTACATTATTTTCTTCACCCATAATATCTTTAATATCAGTGATAGTTTTTGATTTAATTGTTTCACCCATGATTACTTTAAATTCTGGTTCTTTTACGGTTACAACGTCTACTCTGCCACTGGCTATTTCAGTTTTAATTTCTTCTCTTTTTTGGTCGTTTATCTTAGGATTAATAAGGCATTCATTTAAACCTAAAGATGTTAACCATTTATTAAATTTTTCATTTTGAGATTTTAAATAGAGTTCTTCAATGCTACTGATAACATCAATATTAATAGTATTTTCTTCAATAACAACAGATGTGTCACTTAAACTAATTAAAGAAGGATTAGTTTTGATTAATTCATCTAAATAATAATTAAAATATGATAAGACATCATCAGGCGTAATTTCATCATATTTTATTTTAACAAAAATGGTATTTACCCCGGGAAGACCTTTTTCACAGGTACTTATTAGGGAAAGCACATCTTTTACAGGTACTACTTTAGGAGATGATAACATAATAGTCCATGACTCTTTTTGATTATTTACAATAACTTTATCTACTTTGACAGCGTTAAAATTTTCTCTTTCATTAAAATCTATTTTGTTAAAAAATCTTTCTAAAGCATTATCCATAAATCCTCCATATTGCTTAATTATTATACCTTAAATTTAAAGATAAAAAAATAGAAAATAAAAACTTTGAGGAAAATTCTCAAAGTTCAATATCTACCATGGCTTCAAAGTGTTTGTTTTGATCATAATTTTGAGGACCACCAACACCTTCTAAGTTAAAGGTGATTTTATAGTTTTGGGTTACTCGAGGCTGGATAATAACGTTTCTTACAATATAATCGTCATTGTAAGGTGCAACAGCATAGCCTAAACTTGGTCCACCATTGGTTCCTTCCATCATAAATTTAAAGTTAGATGATGTGAAAGTATTTTTTACGTTTTTCCATTTTAGTGAGTACATTACGGCATATGAACCAGTATTTTCTACGGAAAATGATTTAGATGGCTGCTTACGGACTTCGCCTGGATATGTTGGCTGATCATCAGGTACTAAATTATCTATATTAATTGTTTCACCTGCAATAAAGTTAATTACAATTGTAGCGGTTCCTTGGATAGTTTCAGGGTCACCAGTTGATGTTGATGAACCATTTTGTTTGCCAGGATCAGTTGCTTTAATACAATTGATATCACATTTACCATCGCCATCGGTATCACACATAACATCGCATAAGCCACTACCATTTAAGTCGATATTTAAATCAGCAACACCGTCGCCATCAGTATCGATATCTACATCGGGTTTGCCATCACCATCAAGGTCTAAATTTAAATCTGGCCATCCATCACCGTTGGTATCACAGTTAATGGTACATTTGGTATTTTTATCAGTAACAATAGTTACTAAATTACTATCAGCAATACCATCACCATTAGTGTCAATATTAAATACAGCTTTACGATTTCCTTTATAATCGATATTTAAAATAGGAATAATTTCGCCTTTGTTAGCAATATTTATTTCAGCAATATTATCATTATTAATATCAATGTTAATATCAGGAATACCATCGCCATCAATATCTTTATTTAATTCGGCTAAGCTTAAGTATTTTACGCCCGCATATGTAGCAGCGATAAGAGCAAAGACAAAAGCCCAAATGGCAAAGATAACCCAGCCAAAAGGAACTTCTTTTTTCTTTTCAACACTAAATACTAAATCTAAGCCATTTTTAGCAATTTTTAAATTATAAGGTAAATAAATATAACTGTCTTTAGGGTTTAGAGTTAATTTAATAACCTTTATAATGTGCTTACGATTTACTTTTAAATTATCTTTATAAATATCCTTTAGAGTATCTTCTACTTCTTTAGATTGTTCTTTACTATCTTTTTGGTCAAAAACTTTTAAATCGATAGTTTTTCCTTCAAACCCAGCGATAGGATTTACTTTTTCTTTCTTTTTACTTTTTTTACGTTTAGAAGATTCTGGCTTTTCTTTGATTATTTCTTCTTCGGTTTTAATTTTTTCTTTGATTTCCGTTTTAGCCATAAAATACCCTCCTTCTATTTAAATAAAATAACTGATTTATTCATCTTACTATAGTGAGCACTAATAAATGCTTTGTAGGCATTAATAACTCCAGTTTTTTGTTCTTCTTTGTATTTTTTTGCTTTAGATATTTCTTCGTTAATCTTTTTTCTTAAATCATTTTCATCGATATCAAATTTTTTAGCTTGTTCAAAAGCCGTTTTTGGTAAATCGATTTGATCAGTTAAAGCAACGTTACCATCCTTAGAAAAATTTTCCGTTAAAATATTATAATTAATAAAATAAGTTAAACCAAAGTCTCTTTTAAATTTACTATTAGTAAGTTCTGTTTCAAGATGTTCTTCTTTAATTGGCTTTTGAATTTGATATCTTTCTAAGAATTCCCATAACTCTCTAGCTTTAATAAAGTTACGATCTTTTAAGATAATGTTAGTTTTCTGAATCGGACTTTTTACAGGAGTTGCATTAGCCATTTCTTTCATGAACTTAGTAGCCATAAATGACTCCATAATATCGGTTATATGTTTTATTTTTGCTTCTCTTTCAGCAAGTACTTCCTCAGTTTCATGAATTTCTTCACGGTTATTACATGATAAATCTAATTTTATAGTAACATCTTGATTGTTGTAATTAGTTATTGCTTCATATTTTAAAGATTTTTCTTCTTTATTTTCACTACTTTGTTCTTTATAAGTTAACTGCTCTCTTAAAAACATGTTTAAGTTTTTAATAAGAGAATAGATAAAACGATTTTCGTATAAGTCAATGGTTTCTTCTTTAAAAACATTTAGTAGTTTGGAAGGTTTAACATTTTCATCTTTATCAATAGATTGAATCAACTGAGTGTGAGTTGCAAGATGTTTAATGGCTTCCTGAGTTACTTTTTTGGTTTTTTCAATGATAATAACATCTTCTTCGTTAGTAATAAATCTACGTGGGTTACGAATAATGCTATCTAAAGCGGGGATTGCTTCATCAACTACATCTACCCACGAGTAGTCCACTGTTACCTTATTAATGATTTTTTTTACCGTAGTACTTGCTTTGGTACTTTTGGTAAATATTTCTAAATCATCAGTAGGAATATCTTTTACAAGTAAACTTAGTTCAGAGTTCATGAAGAATCCTTCTTTCTATTTATTATATTTGTTTCTTTAATCTTTCTAAGAATGCTTTACATTCAACCATTTTATCTTGACCGAATTCTTGATCTAAGAACTCCATAAAACCATCAATTTCATTACGAATGTAAGCAAGATTTAATTGGTCGAATTTTCTTAAGATTTTATTAGCAATTAAGTAGTCAACAGCAACAATTTCTTCGCCACCACAGGCTAAGTATGCTGGGACAAAGTCTTTAATTTGTTTAATGATACGATTACCAAAAGCAAGTCTAAAATGAGTTATAACATAATCATCCATATGAGCGATTTTTTCAAGCATTTCATCACTTATTTTTCGTTCGTTTTTAGCTTTATCAAATAGGCTTGTCCAATACGTTGCAGTAATATCTAAGTCTGGTGTATCAGGAGCATCAAACGCTACTCCCTTAGTATCAATGTTAATTGGTAAAGCACGGTCATAAACTTTATCAGTTACCATGAATGTTGAGTCATCGTTATTGATGGTACCAATATACCACATATTGTTTGGAATTTTAATACGTCCATTATCAAGTAATTTTGGGTCAGTATCCCATGTGTTTGGTACTAAGCTAATTACCCATTCATCTTGAGATGGTAACTCTAAGATTGATAACATTTCCGCAAAGTAATATTCTACACGAGCGATGTTCATTTCATCTAGAACACTTACATAAATTTGATTATTATATTTAGCTTCATACATTTTAGCTAAGAAGTCACTTTCGTTAAATCTTTTAGTAAATTCGTTGAAGTAACCAAATAATTCAGTACTATCTCTCCATGATGGCTGAACACTAGAAATGACAGCATCATTTTTAACAAAGCTACCAAAGGCATGGGCTAAGGATGTTTTACCAGTACCAGAAATACCTTGTAAGATAATTAAACGGTTTGATGAGAAAGCAGATACAAATAATCTAATTAAATCAATTGAATAATATAATTTTAAACGACTGGCAGCATAATTTCTAAATTGATCACAAAACTCTTCTAAAGTTATTGTTTCATTAAATGTTGGTGCTACATAATTAGCGTAGTCAGCATCAATTTTGCTTAATTTGAAGAAACGACTTTCGCCAGTTTGTAATTTATTAATTATATTACCATTTTCATCATATTCGACTTCGCCATTTTCCGGATTAGCCATTTCCATTAATTTTTGATTTTCATTTTTTAATTTTAAGATATCGTTGTTTAAATCATCAATTTCCTCTACTAAGTCTTCTTGATGGGCAACATTATGACGATATTTGATAAATCTTCTAATAATACGGTAAATTAGGAAAATTACAATCGCAAAAACTAATACGACTAAAATTACCGCTAGAATAATAACAAATACGCCACTTCCAGATAATTCACTTTTATACTCCTTTATAACATCAGTATAATTTAAAATATTGAAAATCTTAAATATTGCTAAACCAATATTTTTTATAAGATCCCAAATACCACCTACAAGTGGTTCCATAAATTTTAAGAAAAATTCACCATAATTATTCATTTTCTATTCCTCCGTTTTTTATAATTTCTTTATCTGTAAATATTCCTTGATAATCTTCAATTAATATTACGATATTATCTGATATTTCTTCAGCAATTATTTCTTGATATTTTAAGTTAAAGTCTTTACTTATAAGATAGTTAGTTGCTTTAGGATTTTTAAAATTACTTCCTACTAAAGAATTTTTACTACAATATAAATAGTAAGTTATGTGATTATTTTTAAGTTTATTATAAATTTTATCATTAAATTCTTGGTAGTTTATTAGTATGCGAAGATGTTTTTGCAAATACTTACTTTTAAAGTTACCAGCGATTTTCTTAAAATTATTATCATTTTCAAAAAAATCTTTTTTTAGTGGTAAATATATATTGTTGTAAGGCATTCTTACTGATAAAAATTTCATAAATGACACAGTTATTAAATCAGCACTTATTGATGCAAATTCATCATCAAATTCATGTTTATTATAAACATAATTGATAGCTTGTTTATCGAATTTATTAATGCCAGGGACACTGTAGTTATACTGACTTATATATTCATTTTCACTTACACAGATATATTTATTAAATGAGATGTCGCTACTTAGACCATCAAATATTTTTCTTTCTTTTCTTACATTAGTTTTAATTAATTCTAATAAAAGATCGGTTTTCTTTTTACCATTATCGATAATGTGAATGTATTCTATTTGACGATATTTTTCAATGTAGGAAATAAGAATCGTTTTATAATTATTTTTATTTTCTTTATAAGGACTAGTAGAAATATCTAATTTATTGGCAATATTTATGATGACAGATGCTAAGATAATTTCTTTTTCATAGGCCTTTATTTCGAAAGCTTTATTGGTATTTGTAAAGTAATTAATAACACTATATAATTCACTATCTAGATGATATTTAGCTATTTCTTTATTATTTATGAAACACCTTATTAGTTTTTGGTCATTCTTATGATTATAGTCTAGTCTTTCAAAATAATTAGTTACTATTTTGGTTAAAACTTCTTCGGTTTTCTTTTTACTTGTAAATAGTTTATTTTTGTCAATTCCTAAGATTTTAGATAGTAAAATAGAGTATTCAACAAGCGTTTTTATTTTATAATTATAATACAAGTCAAACATATTTGCATTCACGTAACCTACCTCTATTCTCATACTAAATTATAACAAATGTAACTTTTATATGCAAGATAGTTTTGTGCGATAATGAAATAAATTTAGACACAAAAAAACTAGTCTTTCTGATAAAAAGTCTAGTTTCCAGTTTTTAGAATAATCAAAGGCAACTCAACCTATTATAATTAATAAGTTTTATTACCAACAGTGGTTTTATCAGCACCACCGCGATTACTTATCTTTCGGAGTATCTTTCTCCCTAACAATTGTTATGTCTAGCGTAGATAAGATTCCTATAACAATTGGAACTCCTTTACTACCTTATACATTTTAAAATTAATCATTCATTAAAATTATTTTTATACTTTAATATAAAACATTTTAACAAATATTTATTTATGCATATTTTATTTTTGGTAAAATATGCAAATCATTAATTTTTTATAATGTATTATTTATTATCTAGACAATATTATTGTATGCTAAAATAGAAAAAATTACAACCCTAAATTTGCAATTTTATAAAATTTTTTTAAGTTTATTTTAAAGATGCTATTTTTTCTTCGTAGTTATCACTTAAACAGATATAAGAACCAGATACAACCATATCCGCATTAGGAATTAATTTAACTGTTTCATTATTTACTCCCCCATCAACACTTACGATAATATTTTTATGAAGATTATGGAGAAAATCAACTTTATTAATCGCACTTTCCATAAATTTTTGACCGCCCGCACCAGGAGTTACACTCATGATTAAAACAAGATCAATTTTATCTAAATATGGTAAAAGTTTTCTTACATCGGTATCAGGATTAATACTAAGGCCACATTTAATATTAAAAGAATGAATATAGTCAATTAAATCTGAAATGTCTTCGTCTATTTCTAAGTGGATAGTCATAAACTCTGGCTTTAATGCACTATATAGTTCAATATCTTTTTTGGGATGAGCATACATAAAATGAATATCTAGAGTTTTAGAATTATCCTTTAAAAAAGATTTAATTTCAGCAAAATCATAATTTTTATGGGGAACAAATACACCATCCATAAGATCTACATGAAGAAAATCAGCACTAGTTTTATTAATACGATCTATGGTTTCTTTTTCATTATATTTACTTTTTATAAACGATACGGATACTTTCAATTTCACTCACCATCTTTTGATAATTTTCATAACGAGATGCCATTATGATATTTTGATTTACTCTTTCTTTAACATTACAATTTTGTTCTTTTAAATGCATGCAGTCTTTAAACTGACAATTATTACCGAATTCGATAAAAGTATTTTTTAGTTCTTCTTTTTTGATTTTATTTAAATCTAAGGAACTAAAACCAGGAGTATCAGCAATAAAGCTTTCTTTATATGGAAAAAGTTCAACATGTCTAGTAGTATGAACTCCTCTACCTAAGGCTTTACTAATATGATTGGTTTCTAAATTCAAATGAGGATTTAGCTTATTGATGAGACTGCTTTTGCCGGCACCAGTTTGACCAGTTAAAACCACAATTTTATTTTTTATTAAGGCATCAAGTTTATCAGTTTCAGTATTAAATATTGTGGGAATGCCAATTTTATTATAGTAGTCATAAATTTTATTTAATTCTTTTAATTCTTCTTTTGTTAGTAAATCAGTTTTAGAAAAACAAATAATCGGATTTATTTTATTATAAATAATTATTGATAGCATTTTATCTAGTAATAATAAACTCAAACTTGGTTCTTTAACACTGGTTACAATAATGCAACTATCGACGTTCGCGATCATTGGTCTACTTAATTCATTTTTACGGGGAAGAATATCTAAGATGTAATTATTTACTTCATCTATTACGACAGTATCACCAACTAAAGGGGTAAGTTTAAGATGATAAAACTTGCCCCTTGGTTTACAATGATATAATTTTCCATTAACATCTACAGTACATAGATTGGAAATAATTCTAACTATTTTTCCTTGCATATTATCCTTCATCAGCAGTTGTATCTACTTCTTCAGCTATAACTATTTTTAAGGTCATACCTTTAATTATTTCACTGCCAGCTGCTCTACTTTGAGAAATGATAGCACCTGGTTCATAAGAATCATCTTGTACATATTCTTCTTTTAAGGTTAAACCGTATTTTTCACAGAATGCCTGAATATCAGAAAGAGAATAATCGCCAGTTGTAAAGTCTGGATAATTTTCGGTCATATCAGGAATATATAAAGTTACGGTATCACCTTCTTTAAGTTTAGTTCCGGCTTCAGGATCTTGTTTTACAATTTTATCAGCATTATCAGATGTAGGATTTTCAACAGCAATTTTTTCTACTAAAACAAATAGTTTATTTACTTTTTCAAGAATAGCTTTAACTTCATAAACATTTTGATTAGTAAAGTCTTCCATAACATAAGCACCTAAGCCAACAGATTCGTATAAAATGACTGATGAGTCTTTTTTAACGGTGCGGCCAATACCTGGTGATGTTTTTACTACTTTTCCTTCTTCGATCGTTTCACTAGTGGCAGTTCTTCGGTCTGCTGATACCTTTAAGCCTTTTTCTTGTAAAGCACTTATAGCTTCTTCGACACTCATACCTGAAACATCAGGAACAGTTACATCTTTAGATGAAGTTAATTTAGGTAGTAGTAATACGATGCAAGCTGTAATAACGGCAAGAGCAGCTAAAATACCACCTAATACTAATAAAGTTTTATTTTCTTTTTTCTTTAAATCTTTTTCCGTGATTTGTTTTACCTCAATTTCTTTTTCTTTAGTTTTTTCTGATAAATCACTAAAGTCCATGGTTTTTTCAATGGCTTTTTCTTTTTTGATAGTTTCGGCTTCATCAAATTCGGGAAATTTATATATTACTTTAGGTTCATTTTTACGATTTTCATCTAGGCAGGTTTTTAAGTCTTCATGCATAGATCTAGCGTCAGCATATCTATTTTTAGGATTCTTAGCGGTAGCTTTTAAAATGATATTTTCAACTGACTGTGGTAAGTCAGGAAGTTCTTCTCTAATACTTGGAAGAGGCTCTTTTAAATGTTTTAAAGCAATTTCAACCGCATTATCTCCTTTATAAGGAAGCGTTCCGGTTAATAGTTCATACATTAAGATGCCCATCGAATAAATATCACTTTGAATAGTGCAACCTTTTCCTGATGCTTGCTCTGGCGGTAAGTAATGAACACTACCCATTACTGAATTAGTTTGGGTAAGCTGAGTACTATTTAAAGCCATCGCAATACCAAAATCAGTTATTTTTACGATACCATTATCTAATATCATAATATTTTGTGGTTTGATATCTCTATGAATTATATACGAATCATGAGCACAGGCAATACCATCAGTGATTTGAAGCATAATGTCGATTACTTCTTCTGTTGTTAGTTTGCCTCTTTTTTTAATAAGTTGTTTTAAGTGTTTGCCTTCGATATATTCCATAACAATATAGTAAATTCCATTATCTTCACCGACATCATATACTTCAACTATGTTAGGGTGAGACAAGGAACTCGCACTTAATGCTTCTCTTTGAAAGCGACGAACAAATTTTTCGTCAGTAGCAAGATCTCCTCTTAAAACTTTGACCGCAACATGACGTTCTAAAATAGTATCATAGGCTAAATATACATTAGCCATTCCACCTTCACCAATAGATTTTACTATTTGATAACGATCATTAATTTTTTGACCTTTGGTTATCATATCACACTTCACCTTTATCCTTTACTAAGTAAGCAATTGATATATTGTCTGTTCCTCCCCTAGCATTGCATTTTCTAATTAATTTAATTAATTTTTGTTCTTCATTTATTTCTTCTTCATTTAATACTTTTTCAATTTGATCTTTTGTAAGCATATTTGTTAATCCGTCAGAAGATAACATGATAGCATCAACATTTGGATCAACATCAAATATATCTAATTCTTGTTTTTCAGCGGCTCCTAAAGCTCTCATTAAGACATTCTTTTTTGGATGGTTAATAGCTTCTTCAGGAGTAAGTTCACCTGATTCAACTAAAAGATTAACTAAGGTATGGTCTTTAGTAATTTTGTGTAGTTTATGATCTTTTAATACAAAACCACTTGAATCACCAATATTAGCAAATATTAGAAAATCTTTAGTTAATAAGGCAATTACTACCGTAGTACCTAATCCAGTTGAATTAGGATTTTCTTCAGCATATTTTAAGATATTTGTATTTATTTCATTAACATTTTCGTTTAACCAACTAACGGCATCTAATTTAGTTCCAATGGTACTTAGTTCGGTAAATCTTTGCCCAATATGTGTTACAACCATACTTGAGGCAACTTCACCGGCACGATGGCCACCCATGCCATCAGCTACAATCATTAGATGTTCATTAGATGAGTTTTTTACAATAGTTACAGAGTCTTCGTTATGACTTCTAACTCTTCCTGTATCTGTTAGATAAAATGATTTCATTTTTCCACCTCTTTTGCTCTAAGTTGTCCACAGGCAGCGTCTATTTGCTTGCCAAATTCTTTACGAATAGTTACATTAATTTTATTCTTTTTTAAAGTATCATAGAATTTTAAGATTTGACTTTTGGCACTTTTTTTAAATTCAATATGACTGGTTTCATTGTAAGGAATTAAATTAACATAAACATTCATATCTTTTAATAAATGAGCAAGTTCTAGAGCATTTTCTACACTGTCATTTACTTCTTTAAGCATAACATATTCTATAGTAACTCGTCTATTGGTTTTGTTAATATATTCTTTTAAGACTTTGATTAAATCGTCTAAAGGATAAGCCTTATTTACAGGCATTATCTTACTTCGAAGGTCATTATTTGGAGCATGTAAACTAATTGCCAAGTTTACTTGTAAATCTAAGCTACTAAATTCTTTTATTTTAGGAATTAATCCACAAGTTGATACGGTTATATGTCTAGCTCCGATGGCAAGTCCAAAGGAATCATTTATAATTTTGATAAATGATATGATATTATCGTAGTTATCAAAAGGCTCGCCGATACCCATTATTACAACACTGTCAATGCGTTCATTTAAATCTTCTTCTATTAATAATATTTGCTCTACTATTTCGTAAGTTTCTAAATTTCTTACTTTTTTAAGACGACCACTTTCACAAAAAGCGCAGCCCATATTACATCCAACTTCACTAGAAACGCAGATGCTTAAACCATAATCGTGTTTCATTAATACAGCTTCGATAAAGTTGCCATCAATTAGTTCAAATAAGTATTTATTAGTTAAATCAGATTCTTGTTTTCTTTTCATTTTGATGTAATCTATTTTAAAGTTAGCATTTAACTTTTGAATTAGATCTTTGTTTAAATTGGACATTTCGGCAAAGGTTTTTACTTTATGTTTGTATAGCCATTCCCAAATTTGTTTAGCACGAAATTTCTTTTCACCTAAAGATATTAATTTTTCTTCCAATTTTTCATAATCATAATTGTATATATTTGACATATACTCACCTACCTAAAATTATATAACAGATAGAGGATTTATGCAAAGAAAAAGAAGCGATAGTGCTTCTAGTTATAGCGGTTTTTAATTAACAACAAACGGATTTGATGAAGTGCCTGTTCCGCCAGATATCGTTGTTGCGCTCGTAAGAGAAACTGCCGGACGAAGACCGCTCGTGCCCGTCGCCCAATTGCTGCCGGCTTCGCCACCGCCACCCACGAGAATCACGAGGACGCCATCAAGGAAGCTATCAGGCGAAAAGGACCAATACCATGCGCCTGTAGAATTTTCTCTTAAATAATTATTTATCGATGAATTATTATAATTTAATGCTTGATATCCATAATAATCTATACTTCCAGCATATAATACTTCGTCAACTGTAAGTAAACCAACTTTATAATCTAATGCTCCGTTGCCATTAATTGTATCTGAAACTGTTAACTTAGATAACTTTCCACCATCATTATCTAATGGACATATTAATGTTGGTCCCGTTCCTACCGGTCCATATGTTTTATTTGAAGTATCTGTATAATGATAATTTGCTACTGTTCTTTGTGCGACGCTATATAAGGATAAATTTGTTCCATATCCGCGTCCTGGAATAGTGTCAACACTCTTATTTAATTTATTAGTTGTAGTATTTAAACTTGCCGTTGTTATAGTTTGATTAGTTTTTGTACTTTTATCATTACACCAGATGGTATCTGCGAGTTTGCTTTCATACGATGCTAAATTGTTTTTATACCATGTTTCTAAGTTTTGTAAAATGGTACTCTTATTTATATTTGCATGGGTTTTGGCATATGTACTTGATCCTGCTGTTCCATACATAAACCCTACATATGTATTATCATTTTTTTGTGCATTATATTTAGTTGTATATGTTGTTCCACTATATCTTGCAAAGGCAGCGGTTGAAGTATTATTTGATGATGCACATGGACTTGCTACTTTATTTACATTATCATTATGAAGTACTAATTTGATGGAGCCATCTCCTGTTACACGTACGATTCTCCAGCATTTGTTTGCAAACTGTACATAATTATTCGTTACATTTCCTCTAAAATAATAACTCATCCCATAGTCATCAACTGCTCCTGCTAGTACTGCTTCACTTGATGAAGA
>CAKOOC010000018.1 GCA_934098375.1 uncultured Bacilli bacterium | reverse complement strand
GGATCAAATAACGTAAGTATAAAGGCATTATGGCAGCAAACATGGAATTTTGATTTTACTGGATCAGAACAAACATTTACTGCACCATATAATGGCATATATAAATTGGAAATATGGGGTGCCAGTGGTGGCAATTATGACACAACCTATATAGGTGGTTATGGAGGATATTCTATAGGCTCGACAAATTTATTAGCTAATGATAAATTATATATTAATGTGGGTGGCAAAGGCGAAGATAAATCAACATCGGCTACAATTACTGGTGGCTATAATGGCGGTGGCAATGGTGCCGGAATATCTTCAATATATTCAACAAGTGGCGGTGGTGCTACACATATTGCAACTCAATCAGGTTTATTAAAAAATTTATCGTCAAATAAAAGTTCAATACTAATAGTGTCTGGCGGCGGAGGAGGAACCTCTTATCAAAGCGGACCTTATACTGGTTCGGGTGGCTCCGGTGGTGGATATATTGGCAATAATGGTACAAATACACAAACAAACTGGGTTTATGGTAGTGGTGGAACTCAAACATCAGGTGGCGCTTCTGGTGGCGGAAACAAAGTAAATAATGAAGATAGAGGAACTGATGGCTCTTTTGGAGCCGGCGGTAATGGCTTACACTATTCTGGTGGAGGCGGCGGCGGCTACTATGGTGGCGGTGCCTCAAATCAAGCTGGTGGAGGCGGCGGATCTGGTTATATAGGCAATGATTTATTAGTAAATAAATTAATGTATTGCTACAATTGTAAAACTACTGAGTCAGAAGATATAAAAACTCTATCAACTACAAATATTTCATCGACTGCTACATCTAATTATTCTAAAAAAGGAAATGGTTATGCCCGAATAACATTTATTTCCACAGGAGTAAAATTAACGGTTGATTTAGATGGCGGAAGTACTACTCAGAATTTATTAAATAAATATCCAAACAATACCACTTTTACACTAACTGAACCAGTTAAAAATGGTTATACTTTTAATGGCTGGACAATCATATCAGGAGATGCGGTCATAAATGAAAATAAATTAACTATAAAATCTAAAAATACTGCTATTAAAGCAACCTGGATAAAATCATGGACTTTTGCTTATACCGGAAATGTTCAAACATTTACTGCTCCAACCACTGGAACATATAAATTAGAAACGTGGGGAGCACAGGGTGGCGATGGCAAAACAACTATGGATTATAATCAAAAAGGTGGGTATGGCGGTTACTCAAAAGGCGAAGTAAATTTAACTGCTAATCAAAAAATATATATTGTTGTTGGTGGTCAAGGTAAACAAGGACAAGGTGATGGAAAAAGTCGTGTAGTTGTTGCTGGCGGATACAATGGTGGTGCTAATAATTTAGCTGGTTACTCATATTCATCAGATAATTATTTTGGCTCCGGTGGTGGTGCTACTCACATTGCTACCGAAAGCAAAGGTGATGGCACTTTAAGTAATTATGAAAACTATCAATCAAGTCTTTTAATTGTAGCTGGTGGCGGTGGTGGAAGTTATTACTTCTTATTACAAAGCTATTATCATCATTCCGTTGGTGGTTCTGGTGGTGGTTTTGAAGGCCAAGATGTTCAAGACTTCTATTCAAGTAGCGGAGCAACAAGCTATTTAGCGACTGGCGGCAAACAAACAGTAAGCAGTGGAAACTCCAGTTTATATTATGGAAAATTCGGCCTAGCAACTGCACCAACCGATGATGGCATTGGCGGCGGCGGTGGAGGATACTATGGTGGTGCTTCCGGTATGGGCGGTGCCGGCGGCTCTGGTTATATTGGTAATAGCTTACTTACAAATAAAGTAATGTACTGCTATAATTGTACTGAATCATCCACTGCAAGTACGAAAACCGTTTCAACAATAAATGTATCCGAAACTCCAATGCAAAATTACGCCAAAAAAGGAAACGGTTACGCTAGAATTTCACTTGTAAAATAAAGGGTTATCACAATCCTTTTTTTATATCTTAAAAACTTTCAAAAAAATTTAAAAATTAGCACTCATATATTGACAAGTGCTAAGCATAATATTATAATGATATTAGCACTAAAGAAGAAGAGTGCTAATACAAGGAAGTGATGATCTTGAATAATCGTCAAAAAGAATTACTTAAGTTAATAGTAGAAAATTATATTAAAACTGTTAAACCTGTAGGTTCAAAATCTTTAGTAAAAAAACTAAAGTGTTCCAGTGCAACGATTAGAAATGATATGGCTTATTTAGAAGGACTAGGTTATCTAGAAAAAACTCATACTTCAAGTGGACGAGTTCCTAGTGAAGAAGGTTACAAATACTATGTAGATAATCTTATGAAACCTAGAGAAATAACTGGTGATGATGTTTTAAAACTTCAAACTATTTTAAATAATCGTGATTTAAGTTTAAGTGATACCATTGTTAAATGTATGGAAATCATCAGTGATATCACAAGTTACACCAGCATCGTTTTAGGAAAAGAAAGTGCTAACAATACTTTAAAACAAGTAAGCATAATCCCTATCGATGAAAGAAAAATTGTTGCCGTAGTTGTTACTAACACCGGTCATGTTGAAAATAAAAGTACTACTATTCCTGAAAACATTAGTTTAGATGAATTAGTAAAAACCAGTGAGTTAATTAATAAATCCTTAATTGGAACTAAACTATCAGAAATAAGTGCTAAATTAGAATATGAAATTAAACCTATTATTGCTAAAAGAGTTAAACAATATGAAAGCATAATGAATTTCTTCTATGAAGCATTTAATGATTTTACAGTAAAACAAAGCGACGTTTTCTTCGGAGGAAAAACCAATATTTTAAAACAGCCGGAATATGATGAACCGGATAAAATCAAAAATATGATTAGTAAATTAGAAAATATTGATTTAATTAAAAAAATTGAAACAAGTGATGAAAAAATAAATATATATATTGGTGAAGAAAACGAATTTGATCCCAATGTAACTGTAATTAAAACTAGTTATAATGTTGACGGTGAAGAAGGTACCATCGCCATCATCGGTCCAAAAAGAATGGAATACGATAAAGTTGTAACATTACTTAATTACTTAAAAGGTTACATAGAAAGGTGAGTGTTATGGAAAAAGAAGAAAAACATAAAAATCAAAAAGAAGAAATAAACAAAAAAGAAGAATTCTTAAAAGAAGAATTACAAAAAGAAAAAGAAAAAAATATGCGTATTCAAGCGGAAATGATTAACTACAAAAAAAGAAAAGAAGAAGAAACTTCCAATTTGCTTAAATATGCTAACGAGGATTTGGTTAGTGAATTACTTCCTGTAATAGATAACTTTGAAAGAGCAATCAAAATGGATAATGATGATTTATCTGATGAGGTTAGTAAATTTTTAGAAGGCTTTAAAATGATTTATGGCAATCTAATTAATATTTTAAATAAATTAGATGTTAAAGAAATTGAAGCAAGTGGTATCGAATTTGATCCCAATTACCATCAAGCTGTGCTAACTGAAAAAGATGAAAGCAAACCATCCGGTGTTGTTCTAGAAGTATTACAAAAAGGTTATATGTATAAAGATAAAGTTATAAGACCAGCTATGGTCAAAGTTAATGAATAATTTACTCTTTAAATAAATAAAAGAAAGGAATGATATTATGAGTAAAATTATAGGTATCGATTTAGGTACAACCAATTCATGTGTTGCTGTATTAGAAGGTGGCGAACCAAAGGTTATTGTTAACCCTGAAGGAGACCGTACAACTCCTAGTGTAGTAGCGTTTAAAAAAGGAGAAGAATTAGTAGGTGTTACTGCTAAAAGACAAGCTGTAACTAATCCCGAAAATACCATTAGTTCTATTAAAAGATTAATGGGTACTAGTGAAAAAGTAGAAGCTGAAGGAAAGAAATATACTCCTGAAGAAATATCTGCTAAAATTCTAATGAAACTAAAAAAAGATGCTGAAAGTTATTTAGGTGAACCAGTAACTAAAGCTGTTATTACTGTTCCTGCTTACTTTAACGATGCTCAAAGACAAGCTACTAAAAACGCTGGTAAAATTGCCGGCTTAGAAGTAGAAAGAATTATTAATGAACCAACTGCTGCTTCTCTTGCTTACGGTTTAGATAAACAAGACAAACAAGAAACCATCTTAGTTTACGATTTAGGTGGTGGTACATTTGATGTATCAGTTCTAGAACTTGGTGATGGTGTCTTTGAAGTTAAATCAACTAGTGGTAACAACCATTTAGGTGGCGATGACTTCGATAAATGTGTTATGGACTATTTAGTTTCTGAATTCAAAAAAGAATCTGGCATTGATTTATCAAAAGATAAAATGGCAATGCAAAGAGTTAAAGATGCTGCCGAAAAAGCTAAAAAAGACTTAAGTGGTATGAGCACAACTAATATTAACTTACCATTCATTTCTCAAACATCTGAAGGCCCAGTTCATATGGATATTAACCTAACAAAAGCAAAATTTGAAGATTTATGTCGTGACTTATTCGATTCAACTTTAGAACCAGTAAGAAAAGCCTTAAAAGATGCAAATCTTACCAATAAAGATATTGATGAAGTTATCCTAGTAGGTGGTTCAACAAGAATCCCATATATTCAAGAACTAGTTAAAAAAGAATTAGGTAAAGAACCAAATAAATCTGTAAACCCTGATGAAGTTGTTGCTATGGGTGCTGCTATTCAAGGTGGTGTATTAACAGGTGAAGTTAACGATTTAGTATTATTAGACGTAACACCTCTATCACTTGGAATTGAAACTTTAGGTGATGTTATGACTGTTTTAATTCCTAGAAACACCACTATTCCAACAAGTAAGAGTCAAGTATTCTCAACTGCTGCTGATAATCAACCAGCTGTTGATATTCATGTCTTACAAGGTGAAAGACAAATGGCTGCCGATAATAAAACTTTAGGAAGATTCCAATTAGGTAATATTCCTCCAGCTCCAAGAGGAGTTCCACAAATTGAAGTAACCTTTGATATTGATGCTAATGGTATCGTTAATGTTAAAGCTAAAGACTTAGGAACTAATAAAGAACAATCTATTACAATTACTTCAAACACTAATTTAACTGATGAAGAAATTGATCGTATGATGAAAGATGCTGAGGCAAACAAAGAAGCTGATGAAAAACGTCGTGCTGAAGCAGATGCTAGAAATGAAGCTGATCAAACTATCTTTGCTACTGAAAAAGCCCTTAAAGATTTAGGCGAAAAAGTATCTGAAGATGAAAAGAAAGATACAGAAAAACTAATTGAAGAACTTAAAAAATCTTTAGAAGGAAACAATACAGATGAAATCAAAGAAAAGACAAAAGCACTAAATGAAAAAGCTATGAGTCTAGCGACTAAAGTTTATGAAGAAGCTGCTAAAGCAAACGCTAATAACAATAATGCTGGTGGCAGCGAAGAACCAAAAGCCGAAGAAGCTGAATTTGTAAATAAATAATAAAAAAGTTCTAGGTGACTAGAACTTTTTAGAAATATGAGGTAATTATGGAATATAAAAGAAGAGAAGACGTTGAAAAAGAATACACTTGGGATTTAACTGATCGTTTTAAAAATTATGAAGAATGGAAAAAAGAATATAAATCATTAAAAAAAGATATTCATAAAATAACCGAATTTAATGACAAAATATTAGATAGTGAAACCACTTTTTATAATACATTAGAAACTTACTATGACTTAGAAACTAGATGCTCAAAACTCTATGTCTATGCTTTTTTGAAATATGATGAAAATCTTTTTTCTGAAGAAAACTCTTTACATTTAAATGAGATTTTAAGTCTTTATAGTGAATTTATAACGTTATCTTCTTTTATTTGTCCAGAAATTCTTCGAGGTAAAAAAAGTTTAATAAATAAGTATTTAAAAGATAAAAAATTAGCAAAATATAAGTTTACTATTTCAAACATTTTAAGAGGAAAAGAACACAGTTTAAGTAAAAACGAAGAATTAATCTTTTCTAAATTAACTGCTAGTACTAGTGTTTTTGATAAAATAAGTAGCATGCTTACTGATAGTACTTTAAATTATGGTACTTTAAAAGTTGATGGCGAAATGGTAACTTTAACTAATAATAACTATCGTCATATTATGACTAACCGTAATCGTAAAACTAGAAAAGAATGTTATAATCTTTTAACTAACAAATTAAAAGAATTTAGTAATATTTTTGCTGAATTATTAATAACAAATATGAAAAGTGTTAGTACAATGGCGAATATTAAAAACTTCTCTAGTACTTTAGATATGCAGTTGTTTTCATCAAATATACCTAAAGAAGTGATTGATAATTTATACAAAGTAGTGCATAAAAGATTAGATGTTTTTGGCTCTTATTTGCAGTTATTAAAAGAAAATATTGGCTTAGAAACCTTAGAATTTTATGATTTACAAACGGAATTTTTACCATCAACTCTAACTTTTTCCATTGAAGATGCCCAAATGTTAATCATCGAAGCAACCAAAATATATGGAGAAGAGTATAACAATATCATAAAGAAAGCATTTACTGATAGATGGATTGATTATGGTTCTTATAAAGGTAAAAAATCAGGTGCTTATAGTATAAGTAATTATCCTGATTCACCTAAAGTACTAACTAGTTTTCATGGTAAATTTACCGATGTAAGTACTATTGCTCATGAACTAGGTCATGCTGTAAACTTTTATTTAAGTGAAAAAAACAATGATAAACATAATTATCAAAATGATATTTTTGTTGCAGAAGTAGCATCATTAACGAATGAAATAATATTATCAAGTTATATTTTTCATCATTGTACCGATAAAAATTTAAAACTAACGGCGATTTATAATCTTATTGATATTTTACAAAATAATATTTTTGATGCTTGTTTAGAAGGTGAACTTGAAAATAAAATGTATGAATTAATCGACCATAAAGAAGAAATTGATGTAACTACTTTATCAAACTGCATTTATGATTTAAGAAACAAATATTATCAAAATAATGTTAAATTAGATGAAAATGTTAAATATTTATGGGCAAGAAGAAGTCATTATTATTCACCGTTTTATTTATTTCAGTACGCAACTGGGGCATCTGCTGCCACTTACATTGCCACTAAAATCTTAAGCGGTGATGAAAAAATGAAAAAAGATTATATTAAATTTTTATCTAGTGGTGATACTGATTACGGAATAAATTTATTAAAAAACATTGGTATTGATATGACTAAAAAAGACGTTTATAATAATGCTATTGACTATTTTAAATACTTAATAGACGAATTTAATAAGGTAAGTGAGGAATAATGGCAAAAAAAGATTTATACGAAACTTTGGGGGTAAGTAAAACGGCAACTGATGCTGAAATAAAAAGCGCCTTTAGAAAAAAAGCAAAAGAGTACCATCCTGATGTAAATAAAGATCCTGGTGCCGCTGATAAATTTAAAGAAATATCCGAAGCATATTCTATTTTAAGTGATCCTACTAAAAGAAAACAATATGATCAGTTTGGTAGTGCTGCTTTTGAAAACAATGCTGGCGCTGGTGGCGCTGGTGGCACTGGCGGTTTCGGTGGCTTTGGTGGCTTTTCCGGCGGTAATTTTGGTGGCTTTGACTTTGATGATTTTGACTTAGGAAGTATTTTTGAGCAGTTTATGGGTGGTGGTCGTTCTAGTAGAAGTAAAGGACCACAAAGTGCCAAAGGCTCTGATATCCTAGTAAAACTCACACTAACATTTGAAGAGGCTATCTACGGCTGTGAAAAAACATTTAAAATTAGTATTGATGAAAACTGTCCAAGCTGTCATGGCAAAGGGGGAACTAATCCTACTAAATGTTCTCACTGTAATGGTCGTGGCCGCGTCGTAAGTCAGCAAAGAACCATTCTAGGTGTCATTCAAACTGAATCAGTTTGTCCATATTGTAAGGGTAGTGGTGAAGAATTTGCTTCTGTTTGTCCTACATGTAAAGGAAGGAAAACCCTTAAAACTGACAAAAATATTACTTTAAAAGTACCAAGTGGTATTGAAACTGGCGATGAAATGCGTATGAGTGGTAAAGGAAATGCAGGAAGCAATGGTGGCCCTAACGGTGATGTTTATATCGAGTTTACCGTTAAAGAACATCCTTTATATCAAAGAGATGGTAAGGATATTTACTTAACTGTTCCTTTAACTATTACTGAAGCTGTTTTAGGAGTTAGAAAAGAAATTCCTACTATTAAAGGAAACATGTATTACACTTTTGATAGTGGCATCCAAAATGGCACTAAATTTAAAATTAAAGGTGCTGGCATTGATGATACTAAATCTGGTAAAACCGGTGATATGTATTTAATTGCCAAAGTAATTATCCCAACCAAATTAGATAGACAGCAAAAATCATTATTTAACGAATTAAATGACACAACATTAAATAATGACTCTGAATTTAAAAACTTTAATAAATATTTATAAGAAGGTTCAAAAAGAGCCTTTTTTTAATTTATAGCAATTTATTGACTTTCCATTAAAAACATTAATTTTAGTCCTCGTTAAATTGACAAAAAAATATGAGATTAGTATAATAAAATCATATGAAATTTATAGTATATTATGAAGGGAAATGAGACTATGAAAGAACCAATAAAAACAAAAAAATCCGCTAAAAATAAAAAAGAAGACGTTCAAAAAAGAGCCACTAAAGATATCTTTTGGGATTATGTTCCTTACATAATTATTATTATTTTTGTTATTATTATCAGAACTTATATTGCAACACCCATTAGAGTAAATGGTAATAGTATGGATCCTACTTTAAGTGAAGGGGAAACCATGATCTTAAATAAAATTGGTCTTAAAAAAGGAATTAAAAGATTTGATATTATCGTCGTTAACGCGGGTAGTGATTATATTATCAAAAGAGTTATTGCTATGCCAGGTGAAACTATCGCCTATATTGATGGTAAACTATACATAAATGGCAAATACATGGAAGATAAATACTCTCTAAGCAAAACTGAAGATTTTGATGTGGTAAAACTTCAAGATAACGAGTACTTTGTAATGGGCGATAATAGAGCTATATCTAAAGATAGTCGTATAATTGGGCCGGTAACCGAAAATCAAATTGAAGGTAAAACCAATTTAGTAATCTTCCCTTTTAGTAAAATGGGGATTGTAAAAAAATGAATACCTATTTAATATCCATTTTCTCATTAAGATTAACTTATGATGAAGTAGAAAAAATTACTGCCGGAAAAAGTAATATTATTAGAATTAACTATGATGAAAGTAATATTGATAATGTTTTAGACGAATGTTCTTATTTTAGTTTATTAAATGAAGAAAAGATTGTTATTGTAAATAATTTTAAAATCGACACAAATAGCAAACCTCTAGAAAAATATTTAAAAAATCCTAATCCTGCTACTAAATTAATTTTAATAACAAATAGTATCGATAAAAGAAGCACTATCTATAAACTAATTAAAGAAAAGGGTACCATTATTGAAATTAATGAATTAAAACCAAGTGAGCTTACATCCAAAATAAATTCCTATGCTAAAAAAGAAGGAGTCATGATTGACTACTTAGCTGTTAATAAACTGATAGACTATAACTTAAATAATTACGATTTAATTTTAAGTGAAATTGATAAATTAAAACTTATAAAAAATAAAATTACTAAAGAAGATATTATCGATTATGGAAGTAAAATAATTGGCGAAGAAAACTTTGCATTATGTGACGCTATTACTACTAAAAATAAAGAAGAAACTAGTAAACTACTAAATGATTTCATTCAGAATAAAGAAGAAGTTACTCCTTTTATTGCTTTACTAGCAAGTTCTTACCGCATCATTTTAGCTGTTAAATCACTAAGTAATAAATCTAATGAAACCATTGCTAAAGAATTAAATATTCATCCATATCGTGTGAAATTAGCAAGAGATAAAGCAAGTCTTTATACTCTTACTGAACTATATAATATTATTATTTCTTTAACGGATCTAGATTATAAAATTAAATCCATGAATGTCGATAATTATATGCTCCTAAAAATATTTCTTATAAACATATAAAAACGGAAAAAACATTTTCCGTTAATTTTTTTCTAATAAAGCCTTAATTTTATCTGTATTTTTAAAATTCAATTTAGCAATTTCATATAAAATATTTTCTCCATACCTGCTAACTAGCATAGCTCCTTGTTTATCAACTTCTAATCCCGCACCTTTTTTAAGAAAAATATTATATTTATCTTCAATCTTTTTCATTTCCTTTAAAAAGATATAACGGCAAATTATGGAAGAAGCTGCTACTGATAAACATTTATCCTCGGCCTTGGTAGTAAACGTAATTTTCGTAAACTTTTCTTTGGCTTTTGAAATATAAGCAAAATAATTTCTTGGAAAGCAAAACTGATCTACTACTACATACTTATAATCATAATTTTTCTTTACCATTTCACAAAGTACTTTATTATGCAAAATTGCTTTAATTTGATTCATATTTGTTGGTCTATCATTATATGACTTATTATCTAAAATAAAAGTTGAGTGGGGGATTGTTTTTATAATAACTGGCGCAATAGAGATAATTTTTTCATCAGAAAGTTTCTTAGAATCCTTAACACCTAAATCATATAATAACTGAATATTTTCTTTAGAAACATAAGAAGCCGTAACAACAATAGGGCCAAAATAATCTCCCGTTCCCACTTCATCAGAACCAATTGTCGCCACATTTAAAAATCTCGTATCTTTTTCTACATCTTTTTCTTTCTTCTCATCTTTTTTAGTTTCTTCATCAATATTTCTATTATTTAGTTTTTTCTCTAAATCTTTCCAAATATTAGCATCAATATCGGCACTTATTCCTTGAAACATAACTTTACCAGACTCATACAAAGTAATAATAGTATCCGCATCATCGGCTTGAAAAACTGCATAAGGAGGAGTTTTACTTCTACATTTATCAAAATAGTAATCAATCATTTTTTCTTTTACATTATCACTAACTTTAAATACGATTGTCATTCTAACCACCTATTATTATCTTATCATAAAAATATAAATAAATCTTTCTTTTTTTCGCAGATTATAATATAATTCTAATAGATAGGATGTGTAAAAATGAATGTACTTGATTATATAATTATAGGTGTACTTCTAATTAGTGCTTTAGCTGGTTTTAAAAAAGGTTTTATAAATAGTATTATTGCTTTCGTTGGCACTTTACTTGTAATAATTTTAGCCTTTTATCTTAAAAACCCTATATCAATATTTTTGTATGAACACTTACCGTTTTTTAGTCTAGGTGGTAAATTTGCTGGCATAAATGCTATAAGTATTTTAATTTATGAAGGCTTAAGTTTTATGATTACTATAGTAATATTAAGTGCTATAGTAGGAGTAATTGTCAAAGTAACTGGTGTCTTTGGCAAAATAGTAGATGCCTCTATTATCTTAACCTTACCAAGTAAAATACTAGGAACTATATGTGGTTTTATCGAAGGATATATTGTTGCATTTATTTTAATCTTTATATTAAGTTTGTTACCATCAACTAGTTTAGTTAATGATAGTAAATATGCTAATAATATTATGACTAAAACTCCTGTATTATCTAGTATTACTGAAAAGACCTTTAACAGTGTTACTGAAATATATGATATTGTTACTAATTATGAACATAATAAAGATAAAGAAGCAGCAAACATTGAAAGTTTAAATGTACTATTAAAATATGAAATTTTATCTGTTGATTCTGCCGATAAATTATTAGAAAAGGGTAAAATAGATTTTAATGGTGCTAAAGATGTAATTGATAAATATAGAAAGGAAAGTTAATAATGATTGAATATTTAAGTGGTCAAAAATTAGAAGATGTTTTAACCGATGATTTAACTATCGTTGATTTTTTTGCTAATTGGTGTGGACCATGCAAAATGCTAGGCTTAGAACTAGAAGAAATAAATGAAAAAATAATTAAAATTGATACAGATACTCATAGTGACCTAGCCAAAGAACATGGTGTAATGAGCATTCCTACCGTAGAAATTTATAAAAATAAAAAAATGGTAACATCTTTCTTAGGTTATAAATCAAAAGAAGAAATTGAAGAAATATTAAAACAGTATAAATAAAAAATGAAAGTCTATGATCAAAAGTAGACTTTTTAATTTCTATAAAAAGAATTGTAGATGTTGATGATTCTAAAAAATAATCATATGCTTAGTTTATAAACACAGCAAGATTTATACAATGGTAATCTTTATGTTAGACCAGCCATATCTTTATTGCCATCTGCATCTATTACAAGTACAAGCGGCAGTGGAACCGTAACTAATCCCTATATAATTAAAACATCTTAAAAAGGTCAACAATGATTATTTTTAATTATTGACCTTTTTATTTTGAAAAAAGCCAAGTTATATTCTAAGTGCTTATGATATAATAAAAATATTAAAAGGAGAGTGTAATACTTATGCTTAGCGAAGCTGATTTAAAATATCAATATATTAAAAGAAATATTATGGCGATAATTCAAAATATTAAAAATAATGATTATGATTACTGTAAAGAGCGTCACGATGAGCTAAAAGCGGTATTAAATTATTTGCTTTTATTAACATTAGAAAATCATAATAACTATGCTTATTGTATGTTAGAAGAATTTACTGAAAGTGTTAGAAATATCGTATTAGATGATAAACAAATTGATATGGTATTAAATTTAAAGCCTAAGTATATCCTAATATTTGCTACTAGTAGCATGAATTCTAAATTAGAAGATGGAATCATTGCAACGGGCGATGCTTATTATATTTATAAATTTGCTAGATTTGTAAAAGGCGCAAACATCAAAAAACTAGGAGATGCCATAATTGCAACCGGCAATATCAAATATATCTACTACTTTGCTAGAGATATAAAAGGTGCGAACCATTCAAAACTTACTGATGCTGCAATTTCAATTGGAAATGCCGAATATATTTATTATTTTGCTAGATATATAAAAGGGGTAAATATTTCTAAATTAGAAGATGCTATAATCGTCACTGGTAATGTCAAATACATTTATTATTTTGCTAGAGATGTAAAAGGCGTAAACCTTTCAAAATTAGAAGATGCTATAATTACAATTGCCAATATCGAATACATTTATTATTTTGCTAGAAGTGTAAAAGGAGCAAACATTCCCAAATTAGAAGATGTTATAGTTGCGACTAACAATATTAAATACATTTACTGTTTCGCAAGAGACGTAAAAAAAGCAACCATTCCAAGATTAGAAGATATTATAATTGCAACAGGTGATCCTGAATATATTTATTATTTTGCTTGTGATGTAAAAGGCGCTAACATCGAAAAATTAGAAGATGCCATCATTAGAACTAATAATGCTGAATATATTTATCGCTTTGCTCTAAACGTAAAAGGCGCTAATATTGAAAAACTATTAAATGCAATACTTAATACTCAAAATGAACATTATATTACCTTATTTATGTGTTTAATTCAAAACAATAATTTTGATTTATACGAAGATTTAAATTCACCAAATTATTCGGAAAAAAACTCTTTAACTTCTATTTTTTCAAGTATTACCGAAAAAACAAATTTAGGTAGTTATTTCCTTGAATTAAATTTATCTATTAAAATTAGAAGAAAGTTTGTTGATTATTTATTTGCCAATATGGAAAAGGGTAACAATTATTTAATTTTAAGAGTTTATTTAAAAATGCTTAATAAGCCTATTATTACTAAAGAAGAAGCAGAAGCATTAGACTTAGAATATGCCGCTGCTTTAAAAAAGCAAGAATCATCAACATATAAACCTCAAAATCCTATTCTAGAGATAAGAAAAATGGCAGATGATGACTCTAAATAATAATTAATTAAAAACATTTAAAAAGGCCTAGGTTCCATAAAGCCTTTTTATTATGAAGAAATGTAATTGAATTTATAGCAATTTATGTTATAATAAAAAACATTTAAAGGAGGGTGTTTTAATGCTTAGTGAAGAAGATTTAAAGAATCAATATATTAGCAGAAATATTAAAGAAATAATTCAAAATATTCAAAATAATAATTATGATTATTGTGGTGAGCATCATGACGAATTAAAAATAGTATTAAATTATTTACTTTTGTTAAAAATAGAATGTCATACTTACTATGATTATTACATGTTAGATGCGTTTGTTGCAAAAGTTAGAAATATCGTATTAGATGATAGCCAAACAGATATGGTATTAAAGTTAGATTTTTTGCATATTTTAAGATTTGCTATAAATAATATGAATTCTAAATTAGAAGATGCTATAATTGCCACCGGTGATGCTGACTATATCTTTTGCTTTGCTAAATTCGTAAAAGGAGCAAACATTTCCAAATTAGAAGATGCTATAATTGCGACCGAAGATGCCAAATATATTTACTTATTTGCTAGAGACATAAAAGGTGCCAATATTTTAAGATTAGAAGATGCTATAATTGCGACCGAAGATGCCAAATATATTTACTTATTTGCTAGAGACATAAAAGGTGCCAATATTTTAAGATTAGAAGATGCTATAATTGCGATTAATAACATTAAATATATGTTTTACTTTGCCAGAGACATAAAAGGTGCCAATATTGAAAAAATAGAGGATGCTATAATTGCATATGGAGATTTTGAATTTATTTACTATTTTGCCGAAGAAGTAGAGGGTGCTAATATTGAAAAATTAGAAGATGCCATAATTGCAACCGGTAATGCCGAATATATTTACTTATTTGCTAGCGATGTAAAAGGTGCCAACAAAGAAAAATTATTACATGCATTAATTAATATTCAAGATATTGACTATATTGACATGCTAACGGAGTTAATCCAAAATGAAATAAATAAAGATTTAGAATCACCAAAAAATTCTGAAGAAGATAGTTTATCTTTACTTTTTTCAAGCATTACTGAAAAAACAAATTTAGGTAGTTATTTAATTGAATTAAACCTACCTTTTAAAACCAGAAAAAAGTTTATTAATTATCTATTTGCAAATATGGAAAAAGACAACAATTATTTAATTTTAAGAGTTTACCTAGAAATGCTTGGAAAACGAAGAATCTCTTCTAAAGAAGCAATAGCTTTAGACTTAGAATATGTCGCTGCTTTAAAAGAGCAAGAATCAACAACATTTAAACCTCAAAGTCCTATTTTCAAAATCAAAAGAATATTAGATAGTGATGACATTTAAAATAATTATTAAAATATATTCGTAAAAAGAACAATTGCTAATATCTTATAAAAATTATATAATCTTTATGAAATGAGTGATTACTATGTCTTTCACAACCCAAATAAAAGATGAAATAACTAAAATTTATAACAATACTCCTGAAGATCTAATATCTTTACTTGTTTATTTATCATTTAATAGTACTATCACAGATGATGAAATATTAATATATACAGAAAATGCTTCCGTAGCTAGATGGCTTTTTAAACTACTTAAAATATTTTACAATGTCGAAATTAGATTAACCGTTCGTACTATTAAAAGATTTAGAAAGAAAAATATCTATATTCTAGAAATTAAAGAAAAAAAAGATATTATAGTTTCCGATATAAATAACACCCTTGCTAACATAAATGAAGCAAGCAAAGAAGAAAAAGTAGCGTTTCTTAAAGGAATATTTCTTTCGTGTGGTAGTGTCAATGATCCTAAGAAAAACAAATATCATCTTGAGTTCTTTACGAAAGAAAAAAGCAAAGCCACTTTAATAAACAAACTCTTACATGATTTAAATTTAAATAGTAAAATTTTAAAAAGAGAAAAAGAGTACATGGTATATATTAAAAAAAGCGAAAATATCGCCGATTTAATTAACTATTTAGGAGCTATAAATTCTTTATTTTATTTTGAAGATATTCGTATTTATAAAGATCATAAAAATATGGTAAATCGCTTAAATAACTGTGAGCAAGCCAATGTAGAAAAATCTTTGAAATCCAGTAAATTAGTTTTAGATAATATAAAATATTTAGAAGATAATGATTTAATAAATCTTTTAGATGACCGCGCTAAAGAAATAATTTCTTACAAAAAAAAGTACCCCGATACATCGATGGGGGAGCTTGCTGAAATTATCTCTTTGGAAACCAATAAATCAATTACTAAATCTGGAATTAATCATCATTTTAGAAAGATAAATGAATTAATAAATAGACATAAAGGCTAAATAATTTTATCAACTAGTCCATATTTTACCGCATTTTTAGCATCCATATAATAGTCTCTATCAGTATCTTTATTTATTTGATTAATACTTTTACTAGTTAAAGAGGCAAGAATTGAATTCAGCTTCTTTTTTGTTTCTAAAATTCTTTCAGCATGAATCTTAATATCTGATGCCACTCCTGAAGCACCACCTAAAACCTGATGAATCATCACTTCCGTATTAGGTAAAATTAGTCTTTTACCCTTTGTTCCCGCTGCCAAAATAACCGCACCCATACTAGCACAAAGTCCAATGCCTACCGTTGAAACATCACTTTTAATATAATTCATCGTATCATAAATTGCAAACCCCGAAGTAACACTACCACCAGGAGAATTAATATACAAAAATATATCCTCATGACTAATTGAATCCAAATATAATAACTCACTAACAATTAAGTTAGCCATATCATCATTAATTTCTCCATTAATAAAAATAATTCTTGACTGAAGAACCTTTGTATAAATATCAAATATTTTTTCCCCATTATAATTTTTTTCAACTACATTTGGAATAATAAGCACTTTTTAATCACCTAATAATATCATAGATAATTTTTATCATTTTTATACCCTAAAACATTTAACTTTTAATATCTTTTTTGATATAATATCTATATACTATAATAAAAGGGTGTGGCGCAAAGTGTTAGTAGATAGATATAAACATAAGCAGTATCAGTCTGGTTTGAAGTTTGTTTTATACGTTACTGTCAGGGAACTTTATAAATGTGATGTCTTTTTTGAGCATTCTCTTGATAAAGGACTATACTGTAAGATAATGACTGATAAACACTTAACTAATGAAGATATTACTTTAATTGATAACAAAATGAAAGAAATAATATCTAAAGATTTAAAAATTACTAGAAAAGTTGTAACTAAAAAAGATGCTTATGACTTTTACTTAAAAACTAAAGAATATGAAAAGGCCCGAAACGTTCTAAACTTAAATAATAAAACCGTTACTATTTATGAACTTCTTGGTTATTATAATTATTTTATGGACGATATGGTACCATCTACAGGGGTTTTAAGTAATTATCGATTAACTTATTTAAATAATAATGACTTAGTTTTATCTACAATTATTGATGAAACTGGCCGCGTTCCAGCTTATACATCTCAGGATATGATTTTAAAAAGCTATACTGATTATCAAAATTGGTGTCATGTTCAAAATGTTAGTTATGTCTCTGATTTAAATCAAATTGTTTCAGAAAGTAAAATAAAAGAATTTATCAAAAAGAATGACATTATGATGGATAATCAAGTTTATGATCTTGCTAAAGTTATTAAAGAGATAAACCGCAAAATAATTCTTTTAGGTGGTCCCTCATCAAGTGGTAAAACAACATCTACAAGAAAGCTTGCTTTATATCTAACCGCCATTGGCTTAAATCCTATCTATTTAGGTTTAGATGATTACTTTAAAGAGCGCAGTGAGTCACCTAAAGATGAAAATGGTGAATACGATTTTGAAACCATTGATTGTATAGATTTAGAATTATTTAATAATCAATTAACAAGTCTTTTAAACGGTGAAGAAGTATTAGTTCCAACATTTAACTTTATCAGTGGTAAAAAAGAATTTAATCGCCGCATTAAACTAAAAGAAAACGACATAATCTTAATCGAAGGCTTGCACTGTTTAAATGAAGAATTAACTAAAGATATACCTTATAATCAAAAGTTAAAAGTCTACATTAGTCCCTTTATGCCTTTATCAATCGATCGTCATAATCACTTATCCACTGTTGATATTAGACTTTTAAGAAGAATCGTAAGAGATAATCGTACTAGAGGATATAATGTAATTGATACTTTAAAATCTTGGGAAAAAGTTCGTAATGGTGAAACTAAATATGTATTTCCCTTTACAAACGAAGCAAACGTAATTTTAAATACCGCTTACATCTATGAAATGGGTATATTAAAGGTATATGTTGAACCGCTTCTTTATAGTGTGCCTATGGAAAGCAAATTCTATAATGAAGCAAGAAGATTAATTAATGAATTACAGATGTTTTTCCCAATACCTAGTGAGTATTTAAGTGACACTAATATTTTAAGAGAATTTATTGGTGAAAGTTATTTTTAAAAGAAGGAAAAAGTATAATGAAGAAGATAAAAATATTAATAATCGCAAGTTTAAGCTTAATAATAATACCTAAAGTAGCCTTAGCAGCAACAGTTAATATAACTGATGATAGTTTAGAAGCATCATTAAATAAAATTGTAAAAACATCCAATGAAAGTAAGAAAGATGATGAAGATTATTCACCTGTGACATTTAGCATTGATAAAACAGCCCATAAAATTACATTAACATACGAAAGTTATAAATCGGTGTTTGATTATAATATAAGTGATGATAATGTTTCCTTTTCTGAAATTGTCAAATATTATAAAGGAATGTCTTATGAAGAATATAAAAATAATTCTGATAGTACTTTTTCTTATACGGCATTAATGTATGGTGCTCTTGCTGACCACTATGAAATTAATTATGAAGATTCATTAGTTTATTATGGATTAACGTATTTAAATGCTGCTTTAAAAAGTGCTGAAAATAATGCGGGCGAAAGTACTAGCTCATGTCCAGCCGTAATTGATGATGATGAATTCACAGCAATTACTGGAGGCAATGTAGTAAAAGCATCTGAATTTGGAAATTATGCTATCACTTGTATTAAAGAATCAATGGATACATTATCAGGCAAAGAAGTTAAGGATATCGATAATGATGGCATTAATTCATTTACTTTATCAATGACCGACGATGTTAATGAAATGCCAAATGTCATAAACAATGAAAATGAATATAATATAAAATATGTACTAACTGTAAATCGTAATGCTGACTTTTCTCAGATAAATGGTTTAGCTGCTAAAATTGGCGAATCTATAACTGGTAAAATCGAAAATAAGGATGATGAATCTAAAGAAGATAACACTAATGTTTCTAAAGATGAAGAACCAACCACTAGTAAGGTAGAAAATACCAATCCTAAAACGGGTTATTCTTATCACCTTATAAGTTTAATATTAATATTTATTATCATTTTAATTAGTTATTTAAAAATAGCCAAAAAAGATTTATTTAAAAGAATATAGAAAGAGGGAATATATATGAAAAAAATAGTAATTAATGGTTTTGGTAGGATAGGAAGAATAGCATATAGACTTTTAGTTGATAGTGAAAACTATGAAGTGGTCGCCATAAATAGTCATGGAACACCTGAAGATACAGCTTATTTATTAAAGTATGACACTGTTCATCGTAATTTTTTATTAGATGAAATAACTTATGATGAAGATGGAATTAATGTAGCTGGGATGCATACTAAAGTGCTTACTATTGATGATCCAGAAAATTATCCTTGGAAAGAACTTGGAGTTGATTTAGTTTTAGAATGCACTGGTAAATTTACTAAATTAGAAGATGCCCAAAAACACATTGCTGCGGGAGCAAAACATGTTATAATTTCTGCTCCTGGAAAAGGTGATATGAAAACTATTGTTTACGGTGTTAATGATGATTTATTAACTAAAGAAGATGAAGTAATATCTGCGGCATCTTGCACCACTAACTGCTTAGCACCTGTACTAAAAGTTTTAAACGACAATATTGGCATTACTTCTGGTTTTATGACAACTGTCCATGCTTATACTAATGATCAAAATACTCATGATGGTTCTCATAAAAAGGGCATTAACTCTCGCCGTGGTAGAGCTGCTGCTGAAAATATCATTCCTGCTTCTACTGGCGCTGCTAGTGCTATTGGTTTAGTTATACCTGATTTAAAAGGAAAACTAGATGGTGCCGCTTTAAGAGTACCTGTTGTTGATGGTTCATGTATTGATTTAACTTTAAATATGAGTAGAGAAACTAATACGGATGAAATTAATCATATTTTTGAAAATAACGTAAGTGAAGTTATCAAAATTACTGATGACCCTGTTGTATCTTCTGATATTATTGGTGAATCTGTTGGAGCTTTAGTAGACGCTAAATTAACCAAGGTATTAGATAATAATCAAAAACTTGTAAAAGTAGTAGCTTGGTATGATAATGAATACGGATATACCGCTCAGATGCTTAGAACAATGGATAAATTACTAAAACTGGATAAATAATCTAGTTTTTTTTATAAAAAATTTTTGAAAAAATGTGTAAATTAACGGTCTAAACAGCTGGAAAAATGTGATAAATAAGGGTGGAAAACGTTGGAATTTTGTGATAAATCATAAAAATAACCAAATTCATATATAATTTATTATGAAAATTTTAAAATTATTAATTCTAATATTCATATTTAGTTATTCCTTAATGTTTTGGTTTTTTTATTTAAATGATTTTGCCATTGGTTTAAATTTATTTTCTTATTTTAAAGATTGTTTTACTCATATCGAAACATTAATTATCTTTCCTGCCTCTTTTTTTCTATATAAAACTTTACAATTAAATTTTTAAATGCTAAGATTATTTATGTAGAGGATGGTGCAAAAGTAGTAGACTACTAAGAATTATGAAAAAATATTTTTATTTATTATTTACAATTTTATTAATGCCATTAATGGTGAAAGCTGATGGATACAAAGTACTAAATCATATAATAGATGCTGAAGTTGAAATGGGTGGTGGGCTAAGCGTTAAAGAGCTTATCATTATTGAAGGTAAAACTGATATTTTTCAAAGAAAACTTAATTATTACAGTTTTGAAGGTGGTAAATGGGACGGAAAAACCGTTGAATTTGATAATGGTACTATTTATAATGGTTATAATATTTCTTTGACTAAAGTCAGTGCTTTTAAAGCTCCAGAAACCGTTGAATTAAATAATTTAACTAATGGACTTACTAATTATTTTAACGAATTTAATTTAAAAAAGCCTTCATCAAACACTTATCTAGGAACAGATAATAACGATGGTACTTATGATTTAAATATATATTATGATAGTAAAGATGAAAAAACAGCTTACTATATTGAGTATTCAATTACTAACGTTGTAGTAAAACATAATGATATAAAAGAATTAAATTATACATTTAAAAATTTAAATTACAATTCATCAAATACTTTTATAAGAATATTACTTCCATTTGTAACTAACGATAAGAATTTCAAAGTATATTTTCATGGCAACCAAAGTGGTACAAGACAAGATATTACTGCTGATGATGGATATATGTGGGGAGCAGCCGCTAGTTTTCCCAAAGTTGGAAGTAGCATCAACGTAAGAATGATTATTCCTCAAGAGTCAGTTGGAATAGATATATATTTAAACAAATCTAATGAAGATGCCTTAGATGAAATAAAGAAAATAGAAGAAAATAAATTAGACAGCACTTTAAAAAGAAATAATATAACTAAATGGACAAAATGGGCTCTTATCGGCGTCGCAGCTATGTATTTAATAATGACTTATTTTGTTGCTAAATTAAAAGTAAAAGCATTAGATATTATCTTTATCATTTTTGGTTTCTTTATATCTTTAGTAAATTATTTATTTTCCTTCAATTTATGGTATATTTATTTATCCGTATTAATTCCTGGATTAATGTACCTTTTAAGAAGATATCTTGTCAAATAAATACCTTTTCTTGACACTAAAGGTATTTTTTTGATTTTTATGTGATAAAATTTTAAAAAGAAAAGAAGTGAGTAACCATGGCTAAAAGAAAAATAAATAAAAACTTTTATAAGTTTCTATCATTTATCCTAATTATTTTAACAGTTATATCATCTGGATTTTTAATTTATTTTGATGTTATTCCGCAAAAATATTTAATTATACTCTTACTTTTATTATTTGGTTTAGTTTTATTTATTACTTACAAATTAAATAATCGGAATAATTTATTTACTAAGATAGCATGTTCTATAGTAAGTATAATCTTAATAATAGGGGAAATAGGGGGCATATTCTACGCTAATGGAACAATAGATTTTTTTAATATCATAAATGATAATGGCTATGTTTATGAAAACTATGGTTTATATGTTAAATCAAATAGTACTATTAAAAGTGTAAAAGAATTAAAAAACGAAACTATTATTGCTTATTTTGAAAATGATAATAGTAAAAAACTAGCCCTTAATAAATTAGAATCAAATATTAAATACGAATTAGCAAAAAGTCAAGATGAAGCCATAAAATCTACCGTAGACGGAAAATATAAAGCCATTTATCTAAATAAAACTTTAATGGACATTTACTTAGAAGATAATCCAGACAGTTTTAAATTAATTTCTAGTTATGAAATAAAACAAAAAAATGAAAGTGATTTTAATAATGCTAACGTTACTAAAGAATCATTTGTTGTCTACTTAAGCGGTATAGATTCCTATGGTAAAGTAAACAAAAGTGCTAGAAGTGATGTGAATTTATTAGCAGTAGTAAATCCTAAAAGTGGTAAAATTCTTTTAATAACCACTCCAAGAGATTACTATGTAACTTTAAAAAGTAAAAATGCTAAAGATAAACTTACTCATGCCGGTATTTACGGTATTGAAGAATCTGCTAAAACTCTAGGTCTATTATATGATGTTGATGTAAACTATTATGCTAGAGTAAACTTTACCTCTTTTGTAAATATCATTGATAAGTTAAATGGCGTAACCGTTAACGTAGAAAAACCGGATTACCGCACTAATTTAGGAGTAGACTGCCAAGGCATGGTCTGTGAACAAAATTCCAAAAGAGAATTTGGGTCTCAAATGATTTATATCAAACCAGGCGCGCAAACTTTAAATGGAGAAGAAGCTCTTGCTTATGTTCGTAATCGTCATCAATATAAAGATGGTGATAATGCTAGAGGTCGCCATCAAGAAGAAATTTTAAAGGCTATCACGGAAAAAGCTATGAGTCCAAGTATTTTAACTAAATATACTAGTTTACTTAATGTTTTATCTAGCGGAGTTAGAACTAATATGGACCAAAAAACAGTTGCCAAATTAGTTAATTATCAATTAGATAAAAATATTAAATGGACAATTGAATCTCTAGCTGCTACTGGTACTGATTCATATAATACTTGCTACTCAATTGGTAAAGCTAAAGCATATGTTATGGAACCAGATATTGATTCTGTAAACACAATAAAAGAAAAAATAAAAGAAACCATGAACGTTTAAATTCATGGTTTTATTTTAATCTAATGTATCATAATCAGCAGTATGATTATTTTGATTACTATCTTCTAAAGTTTGTTTAAGCCCTAAATTTGTATTTGAACCTAAATCATCTTCTAAATCAATTAATTTAATTATTTCTTCAAATGTTGTTTCTCCAGCAACTACTTTTTCTAAGCCATCCTGAAGCATGGTTATTGTTCCTGAAGAATAAACTAACTTTCGTAATACTTCTTTATCAGTATTTCTAACAATCGCATCTCTAATTTCTTGATTAATCAATAAAACTTCATGTATCGCGATACGTCCAGCATAACCTTGATGACAATCATCACAGCCTACGGGCTCATAGATTTCATTTACATCAATATTTAGTGCTGATTTAAATACTTTCTTTTCATAATCGGTCGTTTTTCTAGCTCTACGACATTTCATGCATAATCTTCTAGCTAGTTTCTGCGATATAATTCCTGATAGGGCAGCACCAAGTAAATATCTTTCAACTTCCATATCTGTAAGTCTTTCGATTGTATTAAGTGAGTTATTGGTGTGGATAGTAGAAAGTACCAAGTGACCTGTAATAGAAGCACGAACCGCAATTCTTGCTGTTTCATCATCACGAATTTCACCGATCATAATAATATCGGGGTCCTGACGCAAAATACTTCTTAGCGCACTTGCAAAAGTTAAACCAATTTCCGAGATAACTTGAACCTGATTGATACCTTCAATATTCATTTCTATCGGATCTTCTACAGTAATAATATTTCTATCTTCAGTATTTAATCTTTGCAAAATAGAGTAAACTGTTGTAGATTTACCAGTACCAGTTGCACCAGTAACTAAGATAATACCATTTGGTATGTTTATCATTTTTAAAACTTTTTCTAAATTAGTTTTACTAAAATTTAAACTTTCAATACCCGCTGATGACATTTTATAATCCAAAATACGAATAACTATTTTTTCTCCTAAGTTAGTAGGTAAACAAGATACACGTAAATCTACATCGACATTATCTAAACTGTTTTTTATTGCTCCGTCTTGAGGAACTCTCGTTTCGGTTATATTCATACCTGAAATAATTTTTATTCTTGTAACCATATTTTTTTGAACATATAATGGTACCATGGAATAATCAGATAATTTACCATCAATTCTTATTCTAATTTTAAGACCATCTTCATGCGGATCAAAGTGAATATCTGATGCTTTCTGTCTAATTGCATCTAATATAATTTGATTTACAATTTCGGTTATAGGTGTTTCTTCATAGTTAAAAGATATAAGTTTACTAGTAGGTGTACTAAGTTGTGATTCAACAAATTTAACTTCATTTATATTATCTTTATCTTTACGATTTTTCTCTATTTTATCATTCATAAACTTACACCTTTCTATTCTAACAATAATTATATCATATTTGTTTTTATTATTGAATATCTAAAATATAAAAATTATACGTTTAAATTATCACGCGTCAAGGTTAATACCATAGACTTTCTGCATACACAACATTAACTTGACATGGGGGGGGTTATTTATATAATAAGATAGAAAATATCGGGTGATTTTCTATGAATAAGTATAAAGAAAAAATAGGTAA